>JBKBXH010000241.1:0-2889 GCA_046313655.1 Thermomonas sp.
GCCTGGTTCGACCGCCACGGCCGCCACGACCTGCCGTGGCAGCACCCGCGCACGCCGTACCGGGTGTGGCTGAGCGAGATCATGCTGCAGCAGACGCAGGTATCGGTGGTGGCGGGCTATTTCGAGCGCTTCGTCGCCGCCCAGCCCGACCTGCCGGCGCTGGCGCGTGCGCCGCAGGACGAGGTCCTCGCGCTGTGGTCGGGCCTCGGCTACTACGCCCGCGCCCGCCACCTGCATGCCGCCGCGAAGCTGTGCCTGGAGCGCCACGGCGGCGAACTTCCACGCGACCTCGACGCACTCGTCGCGCTGCCCGGCATTGGCCGCAGCACGGCCGGGGCGATCCTCGCACAGGCCTGGGGCGATCCCGCGCCGATCCTCGACGGCAACGTCAAGCGCGTGCTGTGCCGGGTGTTCGGCATCGAAGGCTGGCCGGGCCAGCCGGCGGTGGAGAAGCACCTGTGGGCGATCGCCGAAACGCTGCTGCCGCCCACCCGGCTGGCCGACTGGACCCAGGCGCAGATGGATTTCGGTGCCATCCTGTGCACCCGCGCCAATCCCGCCTGCGCGCTATGCCCGCTGCAAGAACCCTGCGTGGCGCGGCGCGACGGCCGCACCGCCGAGCTGCCCGCGCCCAGGCCGGGCAAGCCGCTGCCGCAGCGCGAGGCCCACCTCCTGCTGGCCGAGGATGACGACGGCCGCGTGCTGCTGCAGCGGCGCCCACCCACCGGGGTCTGGGCCGGGCTGTGGTCGCTGCCGCAGCTGGACGATGCCGCGCAGGCACGTGCCTGGTTCCGCGACCACCTGCGCGGCGATCCCGCCGCGGCGCGGGCGCTGGCGCCGATCGAACACGCCTTCAGCCACTACCGCCTGCGCCTGCACCCGCTGCGCGTGCACGCCGAGGGCCTCAAGCCGCGCATCGCCGATAATGACGGCCTGCGCTGGGCGCGCCGCGCGGAGCTTTCCGCGATCGGCCTGCCCGCCCCCATTCGCAAACTGCTGCAGGAGCAAACCACATGACCCGCCAAGTGCATTGCGTGGTGGACGGCATCGACACCGACGGCCTGGACTTCCCGCCGTGGCCCGGCGAGCTTGGCCGGCGCGTGTTCGACAGCGTCGGCAAGCCGGCCTGGCAGCGCTGGTTGGCGCACCAGACCATGCTGATCAACGAGAACCGGCTGTCGCCGTTGAACCCGCAGCACCGCGCCTTCCTCGAAGGCGAGATGGCCAAGTTCCTGTTCGGCGGCGGCGCCGAGAAGCCCGCCGGCTACGTGCCGGCGGACTGAACCCTCGACCGCCTCGCTTACGGCTGCGCGCCCTGCTTGGGATCGGCCGGCCGCTCCACCGGCGCGTCGATCTTGCTGGCATCGCGCTCGGCCTTGCGGATCGCCTTCATGTCGAGCGGCTGGATCGACTTGATCGTGCAGGGGATGTCCGGCATCAGCGGCCCCACCCCGCGCGGGATCACCCGGTCGAAGCCGGCCCAGACCTGGCCGACGCTGCGGCTCAGGCTGATCATCGGCGCGAAGCTCAGGTTGGTGCACGGCCCGTACAGCTTGAGCAGGTAGGCGCGTCCCGGGCCCGACCAGACTGCCAGCGCGCTGTCGCCCAGCGGCGTCCAGCCGTCCATCGGCATGGTGTACATGAAGCTGGAGACCGGCGCGCCAGCATGCTGCTCGTACAGCGCCAGCTTCTCCGCATCGCTCATGCGCGGCCCACTGGCGCAGCCGGCCAGCACCGTCGCCGCCAGCGCCGACGCCGCCAGCCATCGTGTGTTCGCCTTCATCATGGTGTCCTCCCGTCCGTTGGATGCGCGCCCCCGACGGGCGCGCATTCATCCTGCGCCCGCGCCGCGCGCCATGCGCAAAGCCGGCGTGAAGACCACCGCGCCCGCCGCCGCCCGCCAGCCGGTGTTCAGGCATCGCCCCCGGCTTGCGCCGCCTGCCCCGCCTCCGTATGATGCGCGGCTTGCACGCCCATGGCCGGGTAGCTCAGTTGGTAGAGCAGGGGATTGAAAATCCCCGTGTCGGGGGTTCGATTCCCTCCCCGGCCACCACCCTTCCACGCCCAACCGTCTCCGGTTGGGCGTTTTCATTTTGGCATTCCGCGAGACAGCGCGGGTCTGCGGGCCGATCTGCGTGTGCCACGCCGCGGTGCCATGAGGCCCGGGAACCGCCCGGTTGGACTCTCTTTCGCTCTCCGTTCTCTCAAAACCCGCGCCAACTTCTTCGCCGAAGCACACGCAGACGGCCTTGTGCGACAACATCTTGCGCGTGTGTCACGGCGATTGGTTGTCCATCGCGCTTGGATGAGCAAGGCATCAGGGCAGCGCAAAGCTTGACGCCGCCGCGCAGGGCATCGCGTACAAGCCCGAGCGCTGCTGCGTGACCACGAGGGCGCGGTAGGCGAACAGCGCCCCCTCAGCCTCGACCTTGCCCCTGTCGCGCGCCTTGACCTTGAACACGTCGATGGGCTTGGCGCTCTCCAGCCCCTGACGTCCCCCCACCTTTGAGTAGCGCCGCGATCTGGAGTCCAATCCCCAACGACAAGGAGATTGGACGTGAAGAAGCGTTTTACCGAAGAACAGATCATTGGCTTCCTGCGTGAGGCCGAGGCCGGCTTGCCGGTCAAGGACCTGTGCCGCCGGCACGGCTTCAGCGAAGCCTCGTACTACCTGTGGCGCAGCAAGTTCGGCGGCATGAGTGTGCCCGACGCCAAGCGGCTCAAGGAGCTGGAGGCGGAGAACACCCGGCTGAAGAAGCTGCTGGCCGAGCAGATGTTCGAGAACGACGTGATCAAGGACGCCCTGCGAAAAAAGTGGTGACCGCACCGGCTCGACGCGAGCTGGTGCGGCATCTGGTGGACAAGGGGCTGAGCGAGCGGCGATCGCTG
>JBKBXH010000242.1:0-2886 GCA_046313655.1 Thermomonas sp.
GGCGAACTGCTGCAGCGCCGCGTCCTCGTCGTCCGGGTTCACCAGCAGCAGGAACTGCCACGGCACCACGTCCAGCGCGTCCTCACCGTCGGGTTCGATATGGCGCGGGAAGGCATGGCCGAAGTTGTCGTCGGGGTCGTAGTCGTGGCTGGCCATCGGGCGGGTCCTGTTGCGCGTTCAGGTGCGCAGGATACGACCGTGCCGGCGCGCGGCCGGCGTGTCCGTAGAATGCAGCCCTTTCCGAATCCGGCCCCGTGGCCCGGGACGCGCCATGGCCGCCAACGCCACCATCTACAAGGTCGAGCTGCAGGTCACCGACCTCGACCGCCACTACTACGCCACCCATGCGCTCACCCTGGCGCGGCACCCGTCGGAAACCGAGACCCGGCTGCTGGTGCGGCTGCTGGCGTTCGCGCTGCATGCCGACGAGCGCCTGGAGTTCGGTCGCGGGCTCAGCGACGAGGACGAGCCGGCGCTGTGGCGGCGCGACTACACCGGCGACATCCTGCAGTGGATCGAGCTGGGGCAGCCGGACGAGGCCCGCCTGCGCAAGGCCAGCGGGCGCGCGGCGCAGGTGGTGGTGGTCGGCTACGGCGGCCAGGCCGCCGAGGCGTGGTGGAAGCGCAATGCCCCCGCGCTGTCGCGGCTGCGCAACCTCACCGTGCTGGAGCTGGACGATGCCGCCGTTGCGCGGGCGGTCGAGCTGCTGGAGCGGGGCATGCGGGTGACCGCGATGATCCAGGACGGAGAACTGCAACTGATGGATGAGAGGCGCAGCGTGGCGCTGCGCCCGTGCCTGCGGATGGTGGACGGCGCCGTGCAGCCCGACTGAGCGGGCGGCCCCGGCGGGCCGGATGGCGCCGGACTAGAGCCGGTACGCCACCGTCTTCATCGCCTTGGACATCGCGGCCATCACGGCCGGGATCGGCGGTGGCAGCAGGCGCGCGCCAGCGGCCAGCGCGTCGTCGGCGTGGCGTGCCTCGTCGTCCTTCATCACCGCCAGGATCGCGCGGCTGCGGTCGTCGCCCTCCGGCAGCGAGGCCAGGTGCTCCGCCAGGTGCGCTTCGACCTGGCGCTCGGTTTCCACCACGAAGCCCAGGTTCCAGCCGTCGCCGCGCAGCCCGGCCGCCGCACCGATCGCCCAGCTGCCGGCGTACCACAGCGGGTTGAACAGGCTGGGGCGGCTGTCCAGCTCGCGCAGGCGGTCTGCGCACCAGGCCAGGTGGTCGGTTTCCTCCTGCGCCGCCTCGAGCAGGTGGGCGCGGGTGGCCGGATCGCGCGCCACCGCCGCCTGGCCGATGTACAGCGCCTGCGCGCAGACCTCGCCGGTGTGGTTGATCCGCATCAGCCCGGCGGCATGCCGGCGCTCGGGTTCGTCCAGGACCACCTCGGGCTCGCCCAGGCCGGGGTTGGCGCGCGCGGCGCGCGGCGCCCCCAGGACGGTGGACAGGGCGTTCTGGGCGGAATCCAGCAAGCGGTCCAGTGGGCTCAGGTGGCGAAATGGCGACGGGCCGGGATTCATACTCGCATTCTAGGATGGCGGGGCCGGGCGGTGGGCGGGCTTGCGCGGCGCCGGCCGAGCCGCTAGACTTCCGCTTCTTTCGCGTCCGGGTGCTGGTTGCCTGCGCGGAAAACAACGCGAGGCGACCTTCGGCCATGCCGCCGAACCAGCCCGACAAGGCACCCCTGAACAAGAGTTCCCCATGAAGACTTTCATCGCCAAGAACGAGACCGTCCAGCGCGACTGGTACGTCGTCGACGCCGAGGGCAAGACCCTGGGCCGCCTGGCCGCAGCACTGGCCTACCGCCTGCGCGGCAAGCACAAGCCGGTGTTCACTCCGCACGTCGATACCGGCGACTACCTCGTGGTGGTCAACGCCGACAAAATCGTGGCGACCGGCAAGAAGATGCAGGACAAGCTGTACCACCGTTTCACCGGCTACGTCGGCAACCTCAAGACCGAGACTCTGGCGCAGGCGCTGGAGCGCCACCCGGAGCGCGTGATCGAGATCGCGGTCAAGGGCATGCTGCCGAAGGGCCCGCTGGGCCGCGCCATGTATCGCAAGCTCAAGGTCTATGCCGGCCCTGAGCATCCGCACGCCGCCCAGCAGCCGCAGCCGCTCGACATCTAAGGTCCGCACACCATGGCTATTACCCAGAATTACGGCACCGGCCGCCGCAAGTCCTCCACCGCCCGCGTGTTCCTGCGCAAGGGCAGCGGCAACATCACCATCAACGACCGTCCGCTGGACGAGTTCTTCGGTCGCGAGACCGCGCGCATGATCGTGCGCCAGCCGCTCGAGCTGACCAAGAACGCCGACAAGTTCGACGTCCTCGTCACCGCCACCGGCGGCGGCACCACCGGCCAGGCCGGTGCGATCCGCCTGGGCATCGCCCGCGCGCTGGTGGAGTACGACGAAACCCTGAAGACCGAACTGCGCAAGGCCGGCTTCATGACCCGCGACGCCCGCGAGGTCGAGCGTAAGAAGGTCGGCCTGCACAAGGCGCGCCGCGCCACCCAGTTCTCCAAGCGCTAAGCGCGGAGGCGCAGCGCCCGTTCGGATTGTTCATCCATCGGGCGCATTTGGTCGTACAATTCGCAGCATAGCCCCGTCGCCAAGCGGTAAGGCACCTGACTCTGACTCAGGCATTCGGTGGTTCGAATCCATCCGGGGCTGCCATCTTCGACGAAAAAGCCCGCCGCACGGCGGGCTTTTTCGTGGCCGTCGCCGTGCCGCCGGGTCATTACAGCAGGCCGCGTTCCGCCATCGAGGTGGGCGCGCCGTCGCCGACCACGAAATGGTCGAGCAGGCGCACGTCCACCAGTGCCAGCGCCTGGCGCAGGCGCACGGTGAGCGCGCGGTCGGCGGCGCTGGGTTCGGGATT
>JBKBXH010000243.1:0-386 GCA_046313655.1 Thermomonas sp.
TTCTCGGCGTCCTCGTCCGGGATCTCGCACTCGAACTCTTCCTCGAGCGCCATCACCAGTTCCACGGTGTCCAGCGAATCCGCGCCCAGGTCGTCCACGAACGACGCGCTGTTGGTGACGTCCTCCTCCTTGACGCCCAGTTGTTCGACGACGATCTTCTTGACGCGCTCTTCGATGGTGCTCATGTTGCGTTGCTCCTCATGGGGCTGTTCTGGCCGTAATGGCCTAGTTTAAGGGAAAATCCGGGCGCTGCATGGCCGTGCCTGGGCGCCCGCGGGGGATGCGTGGAAAGCCGCCGGGGCGGCGCTCACGGCATGTACATGCCGCCGTTGACGTGCAGGGTCTCGCCGGTGATGTAGCTGGCATCGGGCCCGGCGAGGAAGGCC
>JBKBXH010000243.1:396-2868 GCA_046313655.1 Thermomonas sp.
CGCGCGATGTCGGCCGGCTCGCCGAGGCGGCCCAGCGCGATCTGCGCCAACATCGCCTCCTTCGCCGCCTCCGGCAGGTCGGCGGTCATGTCGGTGGCGATGAAGCCAGGCGCCACGACATTCACGGTGATCCCGCGCGAGCCGATTTCCTTCGCCAGCGACTTGCTGAAGGCGATGATGCCGGCCTTGGCCGCCGCGTAGTTGGCCTGCCCGGCGTTGCCGGTGACGCCGATTACCGACGCGATGTTGACGATGCGGCCCTTGCGCGCCTTCATCATCGCGCGCATCACCGCCTTCGAGGCGCGGTACACGCTGGTGAGGTTGGTGTCGAGGATGGCCTGCCAGTCCTCGTCCTTCATCCGCATCAGCAGGTTGTCGCGGGTGATGCCGGCGTTGTTGACCAGGATCGAGATGCCGCCGAACTCCGACGACACCGCATCCACCAGCGCCTCGATCGCGCCGGCTTCGTTGACGTTGAGGCGGCGGCCGTGGCCACCGGCGGCAGCCAGCCGCTCGCCGATCGCCTGCGCGCCGGCGTCCGAGGTGGCGGTGCCGATTACGGTCGCGCCCCGCGCCGCCAGCTCGTCGGCGATCGCGGCGCCGATGCCGCGCGATGCGCCGGTGACCAGCGCGACTTCACCCTTCAACGGCAACCCACTCATGCATTCCACTCCTCGATGGCGCCGGCGAACTCCGCCGGGGTGCCCAACGCGCGGGCGTCGAGCGACTTGTCGATGCGCTTGACCAGGCCGGCCAGCACCTTGCCCGGGCCGCATTCGCCGATCCGGGTGACGCCGCGCGCGGCCAGCGCCTGCACGCAGCCGGTCCACTGCACCGGCAGGTAGAGCTGGCGCACCAGCGCGTCGCGGATGGCCTCGATGCTGTCGTGCGCGCGCGCGTCCACGTTCTGCACCACCGGCAGCGCCGGAGCCCGCCAGTCCAGCCCGGCCATGGTCTCGGCCAGCCGGTTCGCGGCCTCGCGCATCAGCGGGGTGTGCGACGGCACGCTCACGGCCAGCTTGACCGCCTTGCGCACGCCCTTCTCCTGCAACAGCGCAAGCGCACGGTCCACCGCCGCGGCATCGCCGCCGATCACGATCTGGCCCGGCGAGTTGTAGTTGGCCGGCACCACCACCTGCGCGCCGGAGGCCTCCGTGCACACGGCCTCGACCAGCGCGTCCTCGGCGCCGAGCACGGCGGCCATCGCGCCGGTGCCGGCGGGCGCGGCATCCTGCATCAGCTGGCCGCGGATGCGCACCAGGTGCGCACCGTCGCGCAGCGATAGAGCGCCGGCGGCGACCAGCGCGGTGTATTCGCCCAGGCTATGCCCGGCCAGCACGGCCGGCTGCGCGCCGCCCTGCGCCTGCCACAGGCGCCACACCGCCACGCCCGCGGCCAGCAGCGCCGGCTGGGTGAATTCGGTGCGGTTGAGCATTTCCTCCGGGCCGCCCTGCGAGAGCGCCCACAGGTCCACGCCGGCACCCTCGGAGGCTTCCTCAAACGTGGCCTTCACCGAAGGGTGGAGTTCCGACAGCTCGGCCAGCATGCCGATGGATTGCGAGCCTTGGCCGGGGAATACCAGAGCAAGCGGCGATGTGGACATGGGCGACTCGTTCACGCGGTGGGTTCAAGCCGGGCGCGCAACGGCGCCGGCGGCGGGCCGGGCATGATACGGGCAATCGCTCCGGCCCGTCTGTACCGGGGCGTATGCAGGTCCGCTAGGCGTCTCCGCGGAATCATGCGCGGCGCGAACGCCATCGCGGCGCCACCCGCACGCCGGACGCGGCCTCAGTAGCGCAGCAGCGCCGAGCCCCAGGTGAAACCGCCACCGAAGGCCTCCAGCAGCAGCAGCTGGCCGCGCTGCACGCGGCCCGAGCGCACCGCCTCGTCCAGCGCCAGCGGTACCGACCCCGAGGAGGTGTTGCCATGGCGATCCACCGTGACCACCACGCGGTCCATCGGCATCTCCAGCCGCTTGGCGGTCGCCTCGATGATGCGCAGGTTGGCCTGGTGCGGCACCAGCCAGTCGATCGCGGTGCGCTCCAGCCCGTTGGACTCCAGCGCCTCCTCGACCACCGCATCCAGCGCCTTCACCGCGTGCTTGAACACCTCGTTGCCGGTCATCATCACCCGCACCCCGGCGTTGTGCTCGCCCGGCTTGAAGCCGGCGGACACGCCGACCGGGTTCCACAGCAGCTCCTTCTTGCTGCCGTCGGCATGCATGTGGGTGCTGAGGATGCCGGTCTCGGCATCGGCCTTCAGCACCGCCGCGCCGGCACCGTCGCCGAACAGCACGCAGGTCGAGCGGTCGCTGAAGTCGAGGATACGCGAGAAGGTCTCGGCGCCGATCACCATCACCCGGCGCGCCTGGCCGAGACGGATCTTCGCGTCGGCGGAGGCGCGCGCTACGACGACGCCGGCGCAGACCGCCTGCACGTCGAAGGCGAAGCCCCGCCGCATGCCGATCGCATG
>JBKBXH010000244.1:0-2843 GCA_046313655.1 Thermomonas sp.
CGTGGCCCATGGCGATGATGGCGCGCACCAGCGCGGCGCTGCGCGGCGTGCGGGTGACGTCGCGCAGGAAGCCGCGATCGATCTTGAGGCGGTCCAGCGGATGCTGGGCCAGCGCGGTCAGGCTCAGCCCGCGGGTGCCGAAATCGGCGAGGGTGAGGGTGGCGCCCAGCGCGCGCAGGCCGGCCAGGTTCTCGGCCACGTGCGGGGCGTCCACCGCGAGCACGGCTTCCGAGATCTCGAACTCCAGCGCGCTCGCGGGGACTCCGCTGCGATGGAACAGCTCGCCCACCAGGTCGAGGCATTCGCCACGCGCCAGCAGGGCGCCGTCCAGCGGCACCGCGGCGGTCAGGTAGTCGATCCCGAGTTCGCGCCACGAACGCACCTGCTGCAGCGCGGTTTCGATCGTCCACAGCGCCACCGGCCCGGCCAGGCCCGCGCGTTCCACCGCGGGCAGCACGCGGTTGGCGCGCAGCACGCCCTCTTGCGAGGTATGCCAGCGCAGCAGCGCGCTGCAGGAGACGATGCTGCCGTCCTGGGCGCTGACCACCGGCTGGTAATAGAGGCGGAACTCGCTCTGCGCGATCGCATCCACGAACCGGTGCCCCTGGCCCAGCACCGGGTCCAGCGCGGCGTCATGCACCGGCTCCGGCACGAACACCGCCTGCCCGCCGGGACCGCTACGCTTGGCCCGGCGCATGGCGTGCTCGGCCGCGGCCAGCAGGCCGGCCGCATCGTGCGCATGCTCGGGATGCACCGCGATGCCGATCGAGAGGGTGATGTCGAGCACGAACGGCGGCACCTGCACCGGGGTCTCGAACGCCTCGCGCAGCCGTTCGGCCAGCACGTCGCCATCCGGCTCGCCCTCGCGGTAGGCGGCCGCCACCACGAATTCCTCGCTCGCCAGCTGCCACAGCCAGGCGTCGGCGGGCACCGCCTGGCGCAGGCGCCGGGCCACCACCGACAGCGCCTGCTCCACGATGTTCTCGCCCAGGGTGGCGTTGATCGCGCCGACCCCGTCCACGTCGATGTGGAGCAGGGCCAGCCTGCGCTGCGCGCCGCGGATGCCTGCCAGCACCGACGCCAGGCTGGGCCCGCTGGCGCCGAGGCGGTAGATCTCCGTACGCGGCGAAGTCGCAGTCTCGCTGTGCATGCGTTCGTCGAAATTCGCCATGGGTCAGAGCCAGAGGGCCTCGAGGTTGGTGAAACCCCATTTTTCCGGGTTTTCGGGGCTGACGATACTGTCCCGGCACGCCGGGTCCGCGAGGTCGAGCGTGTGCACCAGGATCTTCTGCTGGCGGCGCAGCGAATAGAACACGCGCACCTTCGGCTTGAGCAGGGACTCGCCGCCGGGTTCCGCCACCACCGCCAGGTGCTCCGATGCCAGCCGCACCAGCGCGCCGACCGGGTAGATGCCCACCGTCTTCACGAAGGCATTGAACACGCGGCGATCGAAATGCCCGTCCCAGCGCGCCATCTCGCGCATGGCTGCGGACGGATCCCACGGGGCCTTGTAGGCGCGCACCGACGTGACCGCGTCGTACACGTCGCAGATCGCGCCCATGCGCGCCAGCAGCGAGATTTCCTCGCCGCGCAGCCCGTGCGGATAGCCGCGGCCGTTGATCTTCTCGTGGTGGTGCAGGGCGATGTCCACCACGCCGGCATCCGCGCCGGCCTCCTGCAGCGCGCGCGCGCCGGCCTGCGGATGGGTTTTCATCACCGCGAATTCCTCGTCGGTGAGCTTGCCCGGCTTGTTCAGCACCTCCCGCGGCATGAAGGCCTTGCCGAGGTCGTGCATCAACCCGCCACAGCCGGCCATCTTCGTCTGCGCCGGGTCCAGGCCGAGCTGGCGCGCCAGCGCCAGCATCAGTGCCGCCACCGCGACTGAATGCAGGTAGGTGTAGTCGTCGTGGGTCTTCAGCCGCGCCACGCTGATCAGGGCGTTCGGATTGCGCAGCACCGAGGCGTTCATTTCCTCGATCAGCGGCAGCACCGAATCCTGGCGCACGCTGTTGCCCAGCCGCAGCTCGTCGAACATCTGCATGACCTGCTGCTTGCCGGACAGGCAGATCTCGCGCGCACGCTCGATCTCGGCATGCAGCGCCACCGGACCGGCCGGCCGCGGGGCAGGGATGGGCAGGCGGTCCTGCTCGATCGCCTCGCGTTCGGCATCGGTCAGCGCGTCCGCCGCGTCGTCGGCCGTGGCGTCCTCCACCAGCGGCTCCATTGCCGCCGGGGCATCCTCCGCGTCCAGCCCCAGCCCGCGGCTGGTGTCGATCCACACGGCGTGGATGCCGGAGTCGAGGATGCGCTGCAGGTCCTTGGGATCGTCCAGCAGGAAGCTGTTGCGCAGGAACGGATGCTGCAGCCAGGACCCGCCGAGCTTGTGCAGATACATGCCAACCTGCAGCCGCGCGACCGGGATTTCGTGAATGCTGCTCATGCGGGGGAGTACCCGTTCCTGACTGCGCAATGTCCTTTGCCGAAGGTGCAGTCTAGGGCCGTCCCGGGCTGCCTGCAGTGGAGTGGCGGGCGCATGGAGGCGGGATCATCCTCGCCCACTTTATTTCGCATAATACATATTATGTAAATACCGATGCCGGGCAACCGCCGTCGCATCGGAATGCCCCGGGTTCGCGTATAAGCCAGCACTTTTTCCTTATCGACCCCCGACCCGGTGCCTTGATGTCCACCGCCCTGGTGCTGTTCCGGCGCGACCTGCGCCTGGCCGACAATCCCGCCCTGCATGCCGCCTGCGCCGCGCACGCGCGCGTGCTGCCGGTGTACGTGCATGCGCCGGACGAGGATGCCCCGTGGGCGCCCGGCGCGGCCAGCCGCTGGTGGCT
>JBKBXH010000245.1:0-2832 GCA_046313655.1 Thermomonas sp.
CCGCCACCAAACCCGGCTCTAAGCCCGCTACTCGGGGGTGGGCGCCACCCCCCGCCCGGAGACCATGCTCGGCGACAGCGCGGTGATGGTGCATCCGGAAGACCCGCGCTACCTCGGCCTGCACGGCAAGGCCATCCAGCTGCCGCTGACCGGCCGCCCCATCCCGGTGATCACCGATACCTACGTGGACCGCGCCTTCGGCACCGGCGTGGTGAAGGTGACCCCGGCGCACGACTTCAACGACTACGCGGTGGGCCAGCGCCACGGCCTGCCGCTGATCAACATCTTCACCCCTGAGGCGAAGGTCGTGTCCACGCGCGAGGACATCGCGGAGAAGTACCGCGGCCTCGACCGCTTCGACGCGCGCAAGGCGATCGTGGCCGATCTCGAGGCCGCCGGCCTGCTGGTGGAGATCGCGCCGCACAAGCTGCAGGTGCCGCGCGGCGACCGCAGCGGCCAGGTGATCGAGCCCTTCCTCACCGACCAGTGGTTCGTGAAGATGGACGACCTCGCCAAGCGTGGCCTCGAACTGGTGGAGTCCGGCGAGGTGAAGTTCGTCCCGCCGAACTGGATCAACACCTACCGCCACTGGCTGGAGAACATCCAGGACTGGACGATCAGCCGCCAGCTCTGGTGGGGCCACCGCATCCCGGCGTGGTTCGACGCCGACGGCAAGGTCTATGTCGGCCGCAGCGAGGCCGAGGTGCGCGCCGCGCACAACCTCGCCGACGCGCCGCTGCGGCAGGACGCGGACGTGCTGGAGACCTGGTTCTCCTCGGCGATGTTCCCGTTCAGCACGCAGGGCTGGCCGGACGCGGCCAAGATGGCCGAGCTGGGCTTCGACGCCGCGCTGCCGACCTCGGTGCTGGTCACCGGCTTCGACATCATCTTCTTCTGGGTGGCGCGGATGATCATGATGACCGACCGCCTGGTCGGCCGCGTGCCGTTCCGCGACGTGTACATCACCGGCCTGGTGCGCGACAAGGACGGCCAGAAGATGTCGAAGTCGAAGGGCAACATCCTCGACCCGCTGGACATCATCGACGGCATCAGCGCGGATGCGCTGGTGGCCAAGCGCACCACCGGGCTGATGCAGCCGAAGATGGCCGAGAAAATCGAAAAGGCCACCCGCAAGGAATTCCCCGACGGCATCAACCCGCACGGCGCCGACGCGCTGCGCTTCACCATGGCCGCGCTGGCCGGCCCGGGCCGCGACATCAAGTTCGACCTGGCGCGCGCCGAGGGCTACAAGAACTTCTGCAACAAGCTGTGGAACGCGACGCGCTTTGCGCTGATGAACGTGGGCGAGGCCACGTTCGCCGGCGCGCCGCAGCCGCAGACCGACGCCGAGCGCTGGATCCTCGCCCAGCTCGACCGCACCTGCGCCGAGGCCGCCGAGCATTTCGCCAGCTACCGCTTCGACCTGCTGGCGCAGTGCCTGTACGAGTTCACCTGGAACCAGGTCTGCGACTGGTTCCTGGAGCTGGCCAAGCCGGCGTTCGCCGGCGAGGATGCCGACGCCGCCCACAGCACGCGCCACACGCTGGTCTACGTGCTGGAAACCCTGCTGCGCCTGCTGCACCCGCTGATCCCGTTCATCACCGAGGAGCTGTGGCAGGCAGTCGCGCCCCGGCTCGGCAAGTCCGGCAGCCTGATGCTGCAGCCGTACCCGCAACCGGGCGCGATCGATGCCGGCACCTACGCGCAGGCCGAGGCCGACATCGAATGGCTGAAGGCGATGATCGGCGCGATTCGCCGCATCCGCAGCGAGCTCGGCGTGTCGCCGGCCAGGCAAGTGGCCCTGCTGGTGCGCGGCGGCAGCGCCGGGGACGCGGCGCGCATCGCCCGCTTCGATGCCCAGCTGCGCTTCCTGTGCAAGCTGGAGCGGGCCGAGGCGATCACCGGCGAGCCGCCGGCCGCGGCGCCGGCGGTGGTCGGCGAATTGCAGCTGTTCGTGCCGCTGGAAGGCCTGGTGGACCTCGACGCCGAGCGCGCGCGCCTGGACAAGGAGCTGGCCAAGGTGGGCGCGGAGAAGGACAAGAGCGAGGCCAAGCTGGCCAAGTTCGGCCCCGGCGTGCCGGAGGCGGTGGTGGAACAGGAACGCCAGCGCCTGGCCGACTGGAGCAGCAAGCTCGCCGCACTGGCCGAGCAGCGCGCGCGGCTGGGGTGAGCCTTCGCACGCCGCCGCCCTTTGGGGCCTGCGCCTGTCGAAGGTTGAGAGCACGCTCGCCCGGAGTCTGCCGCACGCGTAGAGCCCGTTCGTCCTGAGCCTGTCGAAGGATGAACGGGGTGGACTGCCCGTCCGTGGTTCGACAGGCTCACCACGAACGGGCATGGGGCGTCCGTGAGCGCATGCGGGACGCACACTGCGCAACGTACGCGCGGGGCGCAAGGCGCATTCGGCCATGCGCGTGCACCGCGAACCTTGCGACCCGTTCGCCCGGGCCTGCCGCACGCGTAGAGCCCGTTCGTCCTGCGCTGTCGAGGGATGAACAGGCGCGGCCGCCCCCGCGCCCCCGGCGCGATCACTCCGGCAACAGTTCCATCGCCATCACGATCGCGTCCTCGCGGCCGCCGACCGCCGGGTAGTAGCGCGGGCGGCGCCCGATCTCGTTGAAGCCGCTGCGCTGGTAGAGGTCGATCGCGCGCCGGTTGGACGGCCGCACTTCGAGGAATACCCGCTGCGCGCCGTGGCCGCGTGCGATCTTCAGCAGCGCCTGCAGCATGCGCCGGCCGAGGCCGCGGCCCTCGTGCCCGGGCGCGGTGCACAGGTTCAGCACATGCGCCTCGTCGGCGGCGATGCTGAGCACGCCATAGCCGGCCAGCCCGCCG
>JBKBXH010000246.1:0-2809 GCA_046313655.1 Thermomonas sp.
CATGGGCAGCGCGGGCAGCGCGCGCGCGTGGCTGATGCGCGTGCCGGCGGTGGCTGCGGAGCTGCGTGTGTGGGCCTGCCGCCTGCTGCGCTGCACCGCGGTGCAAGCGCGATTGCGCTGGCGGCTACGCGCGCTGTACCGCGCCTTTGGGCGGTGGCGCGTGGACGCGGCGGCGGGCGCGGCGGGCGGGGAGGGGGCCGGGCGCGGCCAGGCCAGCACGATCGCCAGCAGCACCAGGTGCACGGCGGCCGAGACCAGGCGGTTGCCGGTCACCTCCAGCACCGCGCCGGGCCAGGCCTGCGACAGCAGGCTGTTGCCCAGGTTCCAGCCCCAGTGCAGGCCCACCGCGGCCCACAGCGAGCCGAAGCGGTAGGCGGCCGCGCCGTAGGCCAGGCCGAGGCAGAACAGCCGCAGCTGCTCGCTGACCCCCCAGTCGAAGCGCCAGACGTGGTTGAGGGTGTATAGCAGCGCCGAGCCGAGCACGTAGCCCCAGGGCCCCAGCGGGCGCGGGGTCAGGCGCAGCAGGAAGCCGCGGGTGAGGATGTCCTCGGCCAGCGAGGGCACGAAGGTGCTGACCACCGCCAGCGCGACCGCTGGCGCCGCCAGCGCCACCATCGGGGTGAAGCGCTCCATGCCCAGCCCCAGCGCCAGCGCCTCGCCGGCCAGCTTCGCCAGCACCGCGACCAGGAACATGCCCAGTAGCAGCCCGGCCCAGTGCCGCCCGTGCAGGCCGAACGCGCGGTAGCCGCTGCCGTCGATCCAGCACCCCACCGGCCATGCCAGCAGCAGCGCGGCCAGCATCAGCACCGGCCCCAGCGGGTTGCCGGGCGCGTACACGGTCTGCAGGCCTTCCGAGGCCTGGTACACGGCGAACAGCAGCAGGAAGCCGGCCAGCAGTCGGGTGTGCGTGCGCATCTGGAGACCCCGTCGAGAACGTCCAGCCAGTGCGGCCGGGCGCGATCCTAGCGCACCGCGGCGGCGGGCGCGACGGAAGCGGACGCGGCCTGCTGCGCGGCGATCCAGCCGCGCACCTGCGCCTGCAGCACCGGCAGCGGCACCGCGCCCTGGCCCAGCACCACGTCGTGGAAGGCGCGTACGTCGAAGCGCGGGCTCAGCGCGGTTTCCGCCTCGCGCCGCAGGTCGCGGATCGCGATTTCGCCCAGCTTGTAGCTCAGCGCCTGCGCCGGCCAGCTGATGTAGCGGTCCACCTCGGTGCCGACCTCGTGCTCGGACAGCGCGGTGTTGTCGCGCAGGTAGGCCACCGCCCGCGCGCGGCTCCAGCCGTAATGGTGGACGCCGGTGTCGATCACCAGCCGGCAGGCGCGCCACATCGCGTAGGTGAGGCGGCCGAACTCCTCGTAGGGCGTCTGGTAGATGCCCATTTCCTCGCCCAGCCACTCGCTATACAGCGCCCAGCCCTCGCCGTATGCGCTGATGTACTCCTTGCGGAAACCCGGCAGCGCGCCCTGCTCGCGCACCAGCATCTGCTGCAGCGAATGCCCGGGCGCGGACTCGTGCAGGGTCAGCGCCGGCAGGTTGTACAGCGGGCGGCTGGGCAGGTCGTAGGTGTTTACCCAGTACACGTCGGCGCCGCCGCGCCCGGCGGTCCAGTACGGCGCGATCGCCGCCGGCACCGGTTCGATAGTGAAGCGTCCGCGCGGCAGGGTGCCGATCAGGCGACCGAGCTGGCCGTCCACCCGCTTGCTGATCCAGGCCGCGCGGTCCAGCAGCTCTTGCGGCGTCTGCGCGTAGAACTGCGGGTCGCTGCGCAGGAAGGCGAGGAAATCGGCGAACCGGGTCTGCGGCGAGCGCCCGCGGAAGCCGAGGCGGTCGATGATCGCCTCCATCTGCGCGCGCAGGCCGGCGACCTCGCGCAGGCCGAGCGCGTGGATCTCCTCGGGCGCCAGATCGAGCGTGGTGTAGCGGCGGATCTGCTCGCGGTAGTAGGCCTTGCCGTCGGGCAGGGCCTCGGCGGCCACGGTGGTGCGCGCGCGCGGCAGGTACTCGTCGCGGAAGAACGCCAGCAGCCGGCGGTAGGCGGGGATCACCGCCTCGGCGATCGCGGCGCGGCCTTCCGCGCGCAGCGCGTCCTGCTCGGCGGGCGGGATCGTCGCCGGCAGCTTCGCGTAGGGCGCGTACAGCGCGGCCGCCTCCGGGTCCTGCAGCGTGGCCACCGCGGCGATCGCGCCGTCGCGCCCGGCGAGCACCGCGCGCGGCACCGAGAACCCGCGCGCCAGCCCGGCGCGCATGTTGGCGATCTGCTGGTCGAAGTAGCGCGGCACGTCGCGCAGGCGCGCGGCATAGGCGCGGTAGGCGGCGGCGTCGCGCAGCTCGGCGCGCGCCATGAAGTCGAGGTCCGACCAGAACGCGCTGTCGGAATTGAACGGCATCTCGTATTCGCGCAGGCGCAGCGCCGCCGCCATGTGTTCGATTTGCGGCCGGTACACCGCGTAGTTCAGGCGTTCGCCGGGCGAGAGCGCGGCGACGTCGATCGCATCCAGCCGGCGCAGCACGCCGTCGAGGTAGGCCAGGCGCGCCGCCTGCGCGGGGGCGCCGACGTCGGGCAGGCGGTCCTGCGCGGTCCCGGCGGCGGCATCGCTGTCCTCGTTCCAGCCGCTGGCCTGCTGCGTCCGCCAGGTCCACTCCGATTGGTAGATCGCGCGGAAGGCGGCGTCGGCGGCGGTGTCCTGCGCCGGCGCCTGCGCGCGCGCCAGCGCGGGGAGCAGGCACAGGGCGAGCATGAGCGTGCGCAGCGATGCGGTCACGGCGGGGCTTCCAGGGGCTGGGGCTGCGGAGCGTAGCACCGGCC
>JBKBXH010000247.1:0-2796 GCA_046313655.1 Thermomonas sp.
CCTGCAGCGCGCGCGCATCCGCCTGCAGCCGCAGGCGGCCGCCCAGGCGCCCACCGGTGAAGCGCGCCTGCGGCCAGGCCTGCGCCAGCAGGCCCTGCATCCACGCCAGCGGGACCTGCTCCAGCACCACCGCGAACACGTCCGGCCGGGCCGCCGTGCGCGCCAGCTGCACGCGGGTGCCGGCGCGCGCCAGCTCGGCGCGCAGGGCCGTCTCGTCCAGCCGGATCGCCAGCTGCAGCGGCGCGATGCCGGCGGCGCGCAGCTCGCCCGCGCAGATCCAGCCGGACCCCGGCAACCGCTGCAGCGGGCAGCGCCAGCGCACCGCGTGCAGGCGGCCGCTCAGCGCCGGCAGGTCCACCCGCGCGGCCTGCAGCACGAGGCTGCCGCTGTCGGCACTGTCCTGCCAGTCCAGGTTTATCCGTAGCTGCTCCACGGAACCGGCCGGCGTGCCGACCCGGGCCACCTGCAGCTGCGCGCTGCGCGCCTGCAGCGCGGGCGCGGCCAGCACCGCCAGCAGGCCCAGGCCACAGGTTAGGATCGGACGCGACATGGCCGCAGCATACAAAGCGCAAGGACCGCACGCATGACCCCATCTTCGTCCCCACCCTACGCACCGACTTCCCCCGCGCCCGCCGCGAGGCCGCCACGGCTGCTGCTGGTCGAGGACGATCCGGCCAGCGCCGCGTTCATGGCCGCGGTCGCCTCGGCGCTGCCGGCGCAGGTGCAGCTGGTGGCGAACATCGCCGATGGCGAATCGGCCTGCGCGCTGCAGGCGTTCGACCTGCTGCTGGTGGATGCCAACCTGCCCGACGGCCGCGGCGAGCACCTGCTGCGCCTGCTGCGCGAGCGCGGCCTAGTCACCGCGGCGCTGGCGCATACCGCCGACCCCGACCCGACCCTGCACACGCGCCTGCGTGCGGCCGGGTTCGCCGAGGTGCTGCTCAAGCCGATCACGGCCGCCGCCCTGCGCGAGGCCCTGCGCCGGCACCTGCCGGGCGCACGCCCCGCCGACTGGGACGATGCCGCCGCGCTGGCCGCGCTCGGCGGCGAGGCCGCGCACGTGCAGGCGCTGCGCACCCTGTTCCTGGCCGAACTGCCGCAGCAGCGGCAGCGGATCGTGCGCGCCGCCACCCACGCCGATATCAGCAGCCTGCGCGCGGAGCTGCACCGGCTGGTGGCCAGCTGCGGGTTCGTCGGCGCCGCCAAACTGGGCAGCGCAGTGCGCGCGCTGCAGGAATCGCTGCTGGATGCCGGCGCCCTGCGCGCGGTGGAAGCGGCGATCGACGAGCTGCTGGCGCCCGCCGCCACCGCCTGACCGCAAGCCTCGCTCAGGCCGTTCCCGGCGCCTCGTCGGCGCGCAGTTCGTCGAGCAGGGCGCGCGTCACCGGGTCATGCACCTGCGTCGCGGCCTCGCCCCGCCCCTGCACGGCCGGCAGCAGGCGGCTGGCCAGCTGCTTGCCCAGTTCGACCCCGAACTGGTCGAACGCATTGATCTCCCACAGCACCGACTGCAGGTACACGCTGTGCTCGTACAGTGCGATGAGCATGCCCAGCGCCTGCGGGGTCAGTGCATCCAGCAGCAGCAGGGTGCTGGGACGGTTGCCCGGATAGCGCCGGTGCGGGTCGTCGCTGTCCTGGCCGTTGGCCAGCGCCTCGGTCTGCGCCAGCAGGTTGGCCAGCAGCGCGGCATGGTTGGCCGCGAACGGATGTTCGGCCCGCAGCACGCCGATGAAATCGGCCGGCACCACCTGGGTGCCCTGGTGCAGGGCCTGGAAGAAGCTGTGCTGGGTGTCGGTGCCGGCACCGCCCCACCACACCGGCACGGTGTCGATGCCGACCTCGCGGCCATCCAGGTGGACGCGCTTGCCCAGGCTTTCCATCACCAGCTGCTGCAGGTAGGCCGGCAGCAGCTTGAGGCGGTCGTCGTAGGGCAGCACCGCCTGGGTGGCGGCGTGCAGGCCGTTGCGGTTCCACACCGCGGTCAGCGCGTGCCATGCCGGCAGGTTCTCGCGCAGCGGCGCGGCCACCGCATGCGCATCCAGCGCGGCCGCGCCTTCCAGCAGCTGCTCGAAGCGCTCCATGCCCAGCGCCAGCGCGATCGGGAACCCGACCGCCGACCACAGCGAATAGCGCCCGCCCACCCAGTCCCACATCGGCAGGGTGCGCTCCGGCGGGATGCCGAAATCGGCCACCCGCGCCGCGTTCGTGCTGACTGCGTACAGGCGCGTATCGTCGCCCAGCCAGTCGCGCACGATCGCGCCGTTCAGCAGGGTCTCCTGGGTGCCGAAGGTCTTGGAGATCATCACCGCGGCGGTGCGCGCCGGGTCCAGCGCGGCCAGCACGCGGCGGGCGGCGTGGCCATCGACGTTGGAGATGAAGTGCACCCGGAAGCGCGCGCCGGGCAGCGCCAGCGCGTCCACCACCAGGCGCGGGCCGAGGTCGGAGCCGCCGATGCCGATGCTGACGATGTCGGTCACCGGGCCGGCGGCCAGGGCGTCGATCAACTCGCGCATCCGCAGCTGCGCCGACAGGGCCTGCGCACGCGCGGCCAGCGCGAACGCCGAGCCGGTGGCCGCCCCGCGCAGCGCGCTATGCAGCGCCGGGCGCTCTTCGGTGGGGTTGACGGTGTCGCCGTCCAGCAGGCGGCGCAGGAGGCGGTTGGGGGAGGCCTGCGCGCCCATCTCCACGCCGTACATGCCGGTCAGCAGGCCCGAGGTGGCGGGCAGGCTGTCCGCGGGCGACCAGATGTGCACGTCGAACCACTGCACGGTCCAGGCGCTGACGTGCACCGTGATG
>JBKBXH010000248.1:0-2786 GCA_046313655.1 Thermomonas sp.
CTGACCCCAGCGCAGGAAGCCGTAGCGCTCGGCATTGCGTTCGAATTCGATGCGGCCGTTGATGTCCAGCGCGTCCGGGCGGGCGAAGGCGTCCACCTGCACCGAATGGTCGATCACCAGTTCCGACGGGATCTGCGGGTTGATCTGCTCGGGCCGCCCGCCCAGCGTCACCACCGCATCGCGCATCGCCGCCAGGTCCACCACGCAGGGCACGCCGGTGAAGTCCTGCAGCACCACCCGCGCCGGCATGAACGCGATCTCGGTGTCCGGCTCGGCCTTCGGGTCCCACTGCGCCAGCGCCTCGATGTGGGCGCGGCCCACGGTGATCCCGCCGTCCTCGTGGCGCAGCAGGTTTTCCAGCAGGATCTTCAGCGAATAGGGCAGGCGGGCGATGTCGAACGCCTGGCCCAGCCTGGCCAGGCTGTGGAAAGCGAATTCGCGGCCGTTAACCTGCAGGCGGTCCTGGGTGGAGAAGGAGTTGCGCATGGGAAGACTCCTGGGAGAAGGTGCCCGCGGGCGCAGGCGATGGCGCTATGGTGCGCCTGCGATGTTAAGCCGGATTGAATTGCGACGAGGGCGGTGAGCGATGGCGAACATGCACATGTCCTGCGGCCTGGCCGCCCTGCTGCCGGCGAGTGCGCCCGCGGCCCCGGTGGCAGGCGTGGCCGATGGCTGGGTCGCGCTGGCGGTGGTGCTCGCCTTCGTGCTGGGGGCCGTGGTGGCCTATGCGCTGGGCGGGGCGGCCCGGCACGCCGCGGCGCGGCTGGCGCGCGAGGCCGAGGCCAAGGCCGCCGAGCAGCGCCGCCAGGGCGAGCAGCTGCTGGCCGTGCTGCACGAGCGCGATGCCCTGATGGCGCGCATGCAGGAGCGCGAGCGCGATTTCGCGCGGCTGGCCTCCGAGGACGCGCTGACCGGCCTGCCCAACGGCCGCGCCTTCGACGAGCAGCTGGCCCTGAGCTTCGCCCGCTCCAAGCGCCACGGGCAGCCGCTGAGCCTGGTGCTGCTGGACATCGACCACCTCAAGCAGGTGAACGAAAGCTGGTCGCACGCGGTCGGCGATCACGTGCTGGTGGAGGCGGCCCGGCTGCTGCGCGCGGTCTGCCGGCTGTCCGACCTGCCGGCGCGGCTGGGTGGCGATACCTTCGCGGTGATCCTCACCGACACCGGCCGCGACGGCGGCTGGCGCCTGTGCGAGCGCCTGCAGCACGCGTTCGCGCGGCATACCGGCTGGCCGGCCGACGGCACCGGCCCGAACTACGTCACCTTCAGTGCCGGGCTGGTGGAGCTGGGCGCGCAGGACGAGGCGCCGGCCCAGTTCTTCCAGCGCTGCGACCGCGCCCTGTACCTGGCCCGGCATGCCGGCGGCGCGCGCACCGGCCTCGGCTGAACGCCCCTGTCCCGGCCCATGCGTGGCCGCGTGGCGGCCGGAAGTATGCAATGAAAAGTATGTATAATTCCGGCCTACCGTAGAGCCGGAGCCCGCCCGTGGAAGCCACCGTCGCCGAACGCGGCCAGATCACCCTGCCCAAGCCCGTGCGCGACGCGCTGGGCCTGACCAAGGGCAGCGTGCTGAAGGTGGAGCTGGATGGCGGCCGCATCGTGCTCAGCAAGCACGTGGACGACGCCATCTCGCGCGTGCGCGGCAAGTTCGCGCTGGATGCGCCGGCCGGCAAGGGCAAGGGCGCGTGATCGCGGTCGATGCCCCGGTGCTGGCGGAGCTGCTGGCCGACGGCGCGCACGCCGATGCCGTGGAGGCCGCCCGGCGCCAGGCGCTGGGCAGCGGCCGGGTGGTGGTCTGCGATGCCGCGCTGGCGCAGCTGTCGGCCAGCCTGCGCAACGGCGCCGAGGCGCTGGCCGCGCTGGAGGAAATGGGCATCCATTTCAGCCCGGTCGAGGCCAAGTCGGCGCTGCGCGCCGGCGAGATGCAGCGCCGCCAGCGCCAGCGCGGCGAGCCGCCGCGGGCCCTGCACGAGTTCCTGGTCGGCGCGCACGCCCTGCTGCAGTGCGATGCGCTGATCACCTTCGATGCCGGATTCCACCGCGATTACTTCAAGGGCCTGAAGCTGATCGTTCCCAAGGACTAAAGGCCCACCTCCCCACACCCCGCACCCAAGGACATTCCCCATGCTGGACGCCTATCGCAAGCACCAGGCCGAGCGCGCCGCCCTCGGCATCCCGCCGCTGCCGCTGACCGCGCAGCAGACCGCCGACCTGATCGAACTGCTGAAGGCGCCGCCGGCCGGCGAGGAGGCCTTCCTGCTCGATCTGCTGGTGAACCGCGTGCCGGCGGGCGTGGACGACGCCGCCAAGGTCAAGGCCAGCTACCTGGCCGCGCTGGCCTTCGGCAGCGAGAACAACCCGCTGATCAGCCGCGCCCGCGCCACCGAGCTGCTGGGCACCATGCTTGGCGGCTACAACGTGGCGCCGCTGGTGCAGCTGCTGGACGACGCCGAGGTGGGCGCCGTGGCCGCCGACGCCCTTAAGCACACCCTGCTGGTGTTCGATGCGTTCCATGACGTGGAGGAGAAGGCCAAGGCCGGCAACGCCAACGCTCGTGCCGTGCTGGAGAGCTGGGCGAACGCCGAGTGGTTCACCAGCAAGCCGGAAGTGCCGACCTCGCTGACCATCACCGTGTTCAAGGTGCCGGGCGAGACCAATACCGACGACCTGTCGCCGGCGCCGGACGCCACCACCCGCCCGGACATCCCCATGCACGCACTGGCGATGCTGAAGAACAAGCGCCCGGACGCGCCGTTCGTGCCCGAGGAGGACGGCAAGCGCGGCCC
>JBKBXH010000249.1:0-2777 GCA_046313655.1 Thermomonas sp.
TCTGGTTCACCGTCAAGTTCATCTGGCCGCCGCTGATGCGGGCGATCGAGGATCGCCAGCAGAAGATCGCCGAGGGCCTGGCCGCCGCCGACAACGCGCAGAAGAGCCTCGCGCAGGCCGACGCCAAGGTGGCCGAGGAGCTCAAGGCCGCCCGTGCCAAGGCTAACGAGATCATCGAGCAGGCGCACCAGCGCGCCAACCAGCTGATCGACGCCGCCAAGAGCGAGGCGATCGCCGAGGCCGCGCGCCAGAAGGCGCTGGCCGAGGCCGAGATCGAGGCCGCCGCCAATCGCGCCAAGGAAGACCTGCGCAAGCAGGTGGCGGCGCTGGCCGTGAGCGGCGCCGAGCGCCTGCTGCAGCGCGAAGTCAACGCCAACGACCAGAAGGCGCTGATCGACGAGCTGGCCGCGCAACTCTGAGGGAAGACCCATGAGCCAGGCCATGACCCTCGCCCGTCCCTACGCCCGCGCCGCCTTCGCGGTGGCGCGCGATGCCTCGCGCCTGCCGGCGTGGTCGGACGCGCTCGGCTTCGCCGCGCGCGTGGCCGCCGACCCGCAGGTGGCGGCGCTGCTCGGCAACCCGAAGCTCACCCGCGACGATGCTCTGGTGCTGCTGGCGCCGGACGCGGCCGGCGAGGAATTCTCGAACTTCCTCGGCCTGCTGTTCGACAACCGCCGGCTGGGGCTGCTGCCGGAGATCGCCGGGCTGTTCGACGAGCTGCGCTTCGAGGCGGAGCGCGTGGTGCGCGCCAGGGTCACCTCCGCGGTGGCGCTGCCGGCGGCCGAGCTGGAGACGATCAAGGCCGCGCTGCGGCGCCGGTTCGGGCGCGAGGTCGAGGTCGAGACCGCGGTCGATCCCGCGCTGCTGGGTGGTGCGGTGATCGACGCCGGCGACGTCGTCATCGATGGCTCGCTGAAGGGCAAGCTGGGCCGCCTGCAGGCGGCGCTGGCGCACTAATCCGTTTATCCCGAATTCTAGAAACAGGCCGGCGGCGACGCAGGCTCCCAAGGAAACCAAGATGGCCACCACCACGCTCAACCCGTCCGAAATCAGCGAACTGATCAAGACCCGCATCGAGAAGGTCAAGCTCGCCGCCGAGGCGCGCAACGAAGGCACCGTCACCTCGGTCTCGGACGGCATCGTGCGCATCCACGGTCTGGCCGACGTGATGCAGGGCGAGATGATCGAACTGCCGGGCGGCACCTACGCGCTGGCGCTGAACCTCGAGCGCGACTCGGTGGGCGCGGTGGTGCTGGGCGACTACGAGACCCTGCGCGAGGGCGACACCGCCAAGACCACCGGCCAGATCCTGTCGGTGCCGACCGGCCCCGAGCTGCTGGGTCGCGTGGTCAACGCGCTGGGCGAGCCGATCGACGGCAAGGGCCCGATCGACGCCAAGACCAGCTCGCCGGTGGAGACCATCGCCCCGGGCGTGATCTGGCGCAAGTCGGTCAGCCAGCCAGTGCAGACCGGCTACAAGTCGGTGGACAGCATGATCCCGATCGGCCGCGGCCAGCGCGAGCTGATCATCGGCGACCGCCAGACCGGCAAGACCGCGCTGGCGGTGGACGCGATCATCAACCAGAAGCACTCCGGCATTAAGTGCATCTACGTGGCGATCGGCCAGAAGAACTCGACCATCGCCAACATCGTGCGCAAGCTCGAGGAGCACGGCGCGATGGCCTACACCACCGTGGTCGCCGCCTCCGCCTCGGAGTCGGCCGCGATGCAGTACATCAGCGCCTACTCCGGCTGCGCCATGGGCGAGTACTTCCGCGACCGCGGCGAGGACGCGCTGATCATCTACGACGACCTGTCCAAGCAGGCCGTGGCCTACCGCCAGATCTCGCTGCTGCTGCGCCGCCCGCCGGGCCGCGAAGCCTACCCGGGCGACGTGTTCTACCTGCACAGCCGCCTGCTGGAGCGCGCCGCGCGCGTGTCCGAGGACTACGTGGAGCGCTTCACCAACGGCGCCGTGAAGGGCAAGACCGGTTCGCTGACCGCGCTGCCGATCATCGAGACCCAAGCCGGCGACGTGTCCGCGTTCGTGCCGACCAACGTGATCTCGATCACCGACGGCCAGATCTTCCTCGAGACCGACCTGTTCAACTCGGGCATCCGCCCGGCGGTGAACGCCGGCATCTCGGTGTCGCGCGTGGGTGGCGCGGCGCAGACCAAGATCATGAAAAAGCTGTCCGGCGGCATCCGTATCGCGCTGGCGCAGTACCGCGAGCTGGCGGCGTTCGCGCAGTTCGCCTCCGACCTCGACGATGCCACCCGCAAGCAGCTGGAGCGCGGCCAGCGCGTCACCGAGCTGATGAAGCAGAAGCAGTACGCCCCGATGTCGGTGGCGCAGCAGGCGCTGTCGATCTACGCGGTCGACAAGGGCTACCTGGACGACGTGCCGGTGGGCAAGGTGCTGGCGTTCGAGTCCGGCCTGCAGGCGCATTTCGCCAACACCGCCGGCGAGCTGATGCAGAAGGTGGACGCGACCGGCGACTGGAACGACGAGATCGAGGCCGCGTTCAAGAAGGGCATCGAGGACTTCAAGGCGACCGGCAGCTGGTAAGCCCCGGAAGCACCCGCGCGGGTCGCTGACCCGCGCAGTCGATCCACACTGACGAGACGAGCATGGCTGGCGGACGCGAAATCAAGACGAAGATCAAGAGCGTGCAGAACACCCGCAAGGTGACCCGCGCGCTGGAGATGGTCTCGGCCTCCAAGATCCGCAAGGCGCAGGACCGGATGAAGGCCTCGCGTCCCTATGCGCGGGCGAT
>JBKBXH010000250.1:0-2761 GCA_046313655.1 Thermomonas sp.
CGGCCAGCGCCACGGTGACATCCCCGGCCGGAAGCTGCGGCGCCAACGCCCACTGACGCCATTGCTCCGGCGCTTCGAGCCCCGCTGCGATCGCCGACCACGCCACGATGTTGAATCTTTCGACCATGCCGTCGTGTGGCCCCCTGCCAATACGAGCCATCATCATCCCATCGCCGCGCGCCGGCACGGACTTTATCCCAGCCAAAGAAAAAGCCCGGCCATGGCCGGGCTTTCCTGCACTTGCGTGCGTATGGCGTCCCCACGGGGATTCGAACCCCGGTCGCTACCGTGAAAGGGTAATGTCCTAGGCCTCTAGACGATGGGGACAGAACCGAAAACGCGTTGAAACGTGGTGGAGCCAGCCGGGATCGAACCGGCGACCTCCTGCATGCCATGCAGGCGCTCTCCCAGCTGAGCTATGGCCCCACGGGCTGGAAAGACGCGCATTCTGGGGTGCAAATCGAAAACCGTCAAGAGGTTTTTACAACGAATTTTCGACGGTGCAGTCTCAGGCGCCCGCGGGCTTCGCCGCCGTCGCGGCGGCCTGCCCGTCGCCGCCCTGCCCGCAACGGTGCAAGGTGGCCATGCCGTGGCCGCGCTCGGCGAGGTACTGCAGCCATTTGCCGAGGAAGGTGTTCATGCGCAGGCGATGGTCGAGGATGCGCTGCGGCGGCGGGAACATCCCGATCACGTCCTGCCAGCGGCGCCCGGCATAGCAGTGGGTGGCTTCGACCTGGCGCGCGTCGTGGTAAAGGCGCAGGTGTGCGGAAGGATCGGCCAGGCCGGTGTGCGGATCGACCAGGCCATAGCTCATGCGCAGCTCGCTGGTGTAGG
This sequence comes from Thermomonas sp., assembly GCA_046313655.1. GTDB lineage: Bacteria > Pseudomonadota > Gammaproteobacteria > Xanthomonadales > Xanthomonadaceae > Thermomonas. The sequence goes on from JBKBXH010000250.1 coordinate 835, forward strand.
CATGCTGCTCCAGCACTTCGATCCGCAGGTCGAGCCCGTCGCCGATCGTGGAGACGTAGCCGCCGCCCGGCAGGTGGGCCACGTCGAACAGGCGCTGCAGGCGCGCATGGTTCTCGGCATACAGCCCCATCAGCCAACCGAAGCGGCTGAGGCTGGGGATGCGCTGGCGGCGGGCGACGGCAAGGCTCATGCGCCGATCCTACACGCGGCCCGCGGCCGGCGGCAGATTGACGGCGCGCGCGCCGCGGCGCAGGCTCGGGAAGTCGCCCTGCCGCGCCGCATCGGATCAGAACATCTCGCGGTTGATGCCCAGCGATTCCATCACCCGGCTGGCGATCTCCTCGATCGAGGCATGGGTGGTGCTCAGCATCTCCACGCCCTCGCGCCGCAGCAGCGCCTCGGCCTGCGCCACTTCGCGGCGGCAGGTATCCAGTTGCGCGTAGCGCGAGTTGGGGCGGCGCTCCTGGCGGATCTGGTGCAGGCGCACGGGGTCGATGGTGAGCCCGAACAGCTTGGCGCGATGCTGGCGCAGCACGGCTGGCAGGCGCTCGGCGTCGAGGTCCTCCGGGGTCAGCGGGTAATTGGCCGCGCGCACGCCGTGGTGCAGGGCCAGGTACACGCAGGTGGGCGTCTTGCCCGCGCGCGACACCGCCACCAGGATCAGGTCGGCCTCGGAATAATCCAGCCGCACGCCGTCGTCGTGCGCCAGCGCGTAGTTCATGGCGTTGATGCGGCGGTGGTAGCTCTCGAAATCCACGATGCCGTGCGCGCGCCCGATGTGGGCGGTGCGGGTCTGCCCGAGCTCGCGCTCCAGCGGCGCGATGAACGGGGCGAACACGTCCAGCATCAGCGCGCCGCTTTCCGCCAGCAGCGCGGTCAGCGCCGGGTCCACGCACGAACTGACCACCACCGGGCGCAGGCCGGTGGCCTGCCCGGCCGCGCGGATGCGCGCGGCGACCTCGCGCGCCTTGTCGGCGCTGTCCACGAACGGCAGGCGGTCGGTGGCGAACCGCAGCCCGCTGAACTGGGTCAGCAGGCTGTGGCCGATGGTCTCGGCAGTGATGCCGGTGCCATCGGAGACATAGAACACGGGGCGGACGGCGTCCATCGGAACTCCTCGGCGAGGCTCGGGGTAAAATAGCGGACTTCCGCGCGCCCGCGCCGCCCACGTCCCACGGAGCCTGCCTTGAGCACCCCCGCCCCGATCCGCAACGTCCTCTGGCTGAACGAACTGCGCCTGACCGACCTCGCCCAGGTGGGCGGCAAGAACGCCTCGCTGGGCGAGATGATCGGCCAGCTCTCCGGACTCGGGGTGTCGGTGCCCGGCGGCTTCGCCACCACCGCCGACGCGTTCAAGACCTTCATCGCCCACAACGGCCTGCACGCGCGCATCTACGACAAGCTGGACGGCCTCGACGTGGAGGACGTGCCCGCGCTGACCGCCGCCGGCGCGCAGATCCGCGGCTGGGTGACCGACGCCCCGCTGCAGCCGGAGCTGGATGCCGACATCCGCGCCGCCTACGCCCGCCTGTGCAGCGAGGCCGGTGCCGCCGACATCGCGGTGGCGGTGCGCTCCTCGGCCACCGCCGAGGACCTGCCCGACGCCAGCTTCGCCGGCCAGCAGGAAACCTTCCTCAACGTCACCGGCGCCGACGACGTGGTGCGCAAGGTGAAGGAAGTCTTCGCCAGCCTGTACAACGACCGCGCGATCGCCTACCGCGTGCACCACGGCTTCAAGCACGAGGACGTGTTCCTTTCGGCCGGCGTGCAGCTGATGGTGCGGTCCGACGTTGGCGCCTCCGGCGTGCTGTTCACCCTCGACACCGAGTCCGGCTTCCGCGATGTGGTGTTCATCACCGCCAGCTACGGCCTCGGCGAGATGGTCGTGCAGGGCGCGGTGAACCCCGACGAGTTCTACGTGTTCAAG
>JBKBXH010000251.1:0-2760 GCA_046313655.1 Thermomonas sp.
CCGGCCAGTGCAACAGGCCGGAGGCGAAGGGATGCAGGAGGGCGTCGAGGGCGGGATCGCGGTGCGCGGAGGGCATCCGCGCAGTGTACCGGTGCTTGCCGGGTATCCTATTGGTTCATCCAGATCCGCATCCAAGCCCATGTCCGACACCCCGCCCGACCGCCTTTCCAACGACCCGCGCAGCAAGTTCCACCAGCCCGAGCTGCTGGAGCGCGGGATCGGCATCCGCTTCAACGGGACCGAGCGCACCAACGTCGAGGAATACTGCATCAGCGAGGGTTGGGTGCGGGTGCAGGTGGGCCGCGCGCTGGATCGCCGCGGGATGCCGATGACCATGAAGCTCAAGGGCACGGTGGAGGCCTGGTTCCTGGACAGCGCCGGCGAAACGGCGGCTGACTGACCCGGCCACGCCGCCTACCCGGCCCGCACCGGCGGCGGCACACTGCAGGCCTCGCCCAACGCGGAGTCCGGCCATGCGCATCGCCCTCGCCACCCTCGCCCTCAGCATGGCCTTGGCCGGCTGCGCCACCGCGACCGGCGGCAGCAGCATGCTGGCCGCGAACGCCCCGCGCGCGCTGCCGGCGTCCGGCCCGGTGAGCGTGGCCTGGTCCAACCCGGCCGACTTCAGCGAAATCACCGCCAGCGGCAACCGCCAGGCCGCCGCCCAGGGCGACTGGCTGCTGCAGCTGGCGCAGTACATGCGCAAGCAGGCGGCGCGCCAGCTGCCGCCGGGCTACCGGCTGGAACTGACCATCGAGGACATCAAGCGCGCCGGCCAGTACGAGCCGTGGCGCGGCGTCGGCGCGCAGGACGTGCGCATCATCCGCGACATCTACCCGCCGCGGATGACCGTGCGCTTCCGCGAACTCGACGCCACCGGAAAGGTGGTGGCGGAAGGCCAGCGCCAGCTGACCGACCCGGCGTTCCTGGTCAATTCCGGGATGATCAACGACACCGACCCGCTGCGCTACGAGAAGCGCATGATCGATACCTGGCTGCGCCGCGAATTCCCCGCGCCCGCGCGCTGATTCGACGCCAGCCACGCCTCTGTCCCCCTGAAGCCGCCTGCGGGCGGCCTTGGCACCTCAGTCCGTCGCACAGTCGGCAGCGCGCGCGAGCAGCACCTGCCGTTCGCGCCCATTGCCGGTCAACTCTGCCGCCCGCATGAACTCTGCGCGGGCCTCCCCACAACGCCCTAGCGCCGCCAACAGATCCCCGTGCACCGCATGCAGCGGCGGATAGCCGCGCAGCGCACCGCCTGCCGCCAGCGCCTCGACCAGCGGCAGCGCCGCCGCCGCGCCCTGCGCGCGCGACACCGCCACGGCATGGTTCAGCGCGACCACCGGCGACGGCTGCACCCGCAGCAGGCGCGCGTACAGCGCGGCGATGCCGGCCCAGTCGGTGTCCTCGAAGCGGCGCGCGCGCGCATGGCAGGCCGCCAGTGCGGCCTGCAGCGCATACGCACCATCCGCACCGCCCATGCGTTGCGCCGCCGCCAGCGCCTGCAAGCCACGCCGGAGCTGCAACCGGTCCCAGCGCGCGCGGTCCTGGTCGGCCAGCAGCACTGGCGCGCCGTCCCCGCGCGTACGTGCAGGGATGCGCGAGGCTTGCAGCTCCATCAAGGCCAACAGGCCGAGCACCTCGGGTTCGCGCGGCAGCAGCCCTGCCAGCACACGCCCCAAGCGCAACGCCTCCTCGCACAACGCAGGACGCATCCAGTCGTCGCCACTGGTCGCCGCGTAGCCTTCGTTGAAGACCAGGTAGACCACTTCCAGCACGGCGTCCAGCCGCTGCGGCAGTTCGGCCCGGCGCGGCACCTCGAAGGCGACCTGTTTCTCGGCCAGCGTGCGCTTGGCGCGCACGATGCGCTGCGCCACCGTGGCCTCCTGCTGCAGGAAGGCACGCGCGATCTCGGCGGTGGTCAGGCCGCCCAGCAGGCGCAGCGTCAGCGCCACCCGCGACTCCATCGGCAGCACCGGATGGCAACTGGCGAACACCAGCCGCAGCAGGTCGTCGCCGATGTCGTCCTCCGCCCGCCGCTCCGCCTCGTCGCCCTGCATGTCGGCCCCGTGCAGCGTCAGTTCGATGCCGAACTCGTCCCGCTTGCGCGCTTGCAGCCGGCGCTGGCGCAGGTGGTCGATGCCGCGATGCTTGGCGGCCTGCATCAGCCACGCCGCCGGGTTGTCGGGCACGCCGTCGCGCGGCCAGCGCTCCAGCGCGGCCACCAGCACGTCCTGCGCCAGTTCCTCGGCGGTGTCCAGGTTGCCGGTAATGCGCGCCAGTCGCGCCAGCAGCCTGGGCGATTCCATCCGCCACAGGGCGTCGAGGCGGCGATGGAGGTCGGCGGTGGCCATCGCCCCGATCACACCATCGCTGGCCGCCACGACGCAAGCGCCCGCTCAGTGCGGCGGCGACTGCGCCGGATTCATGTGGAACACGCCCCACTGGTGGCCATCGAGATCGACGAAGGCCCATGAGTACATGAACCCGTCGTCCTCCGGGTCGTGGCCCTCCACCGCACCTGCCGCGATCGCCTTGCGCACCAGCGCATCCACGTCCTCGCGACTGTCCATCGAGAGCGAGAACAGCGCCTCGGTGGCCTTGCGCGGGTCGGTGATCGGCACCTTGGACAGGGTGGAGAAGAACGCCTCGGACACCAGCATCACGCTGGTGTTGTCGTTGATGATCAGGGCGGCACCGTTCTCGCTGGTGAAGTCCGGATTGAACGAAAACCCGAGCGCCTCGAAGAAATCGACGCTG
>JBKBXH010000252.1:0-2759 GCA_046313655.1 Thermomonas sp.
CGTCCGGGCCCAGGGTGTCGGGGCCGGCCCAGTGCGAGAGGTAGCGCGATTCCGCGAACGTCGCGGCGACGCGGTCGCGCCGCCACTGCGGATGCCGCTGCACGAAGGCCAGGAACTGGGCATTCGTCACCGGGGTGCGCATCAGCGCGAAGGTGGGCACCACCACACCCTGCCTGGCGTCCTCGTAGCCGAGTGCCGACTTGAAGCGCCCGCCCGGGATCCCGGCATAGCGTCCGGCCAGCGACGCGGCCGCAAGCCCGGCCAGCGGCAGCGCGACCAGCAGCAGGATGGCCAGGGCCTTGCGCATCGCCTCAGTGCCCCGCGGCGGCACCGGCCGGCTTGGCGGCGCGCGCCTTCGCCGCGTCCTCGCGGCTGATCTGGCCGCCCGGGTTGCCCCAGCTGTTGAGGACGTAGGTGGCGATGTTGGCGACTTCATCGTCCGTCAGTTGGCTCATCGGCGGCATCACCGAGTTGTAGTCCTTGCCGTTCACCCGCACCGGGCCGGACAGGCCGTGGGTGATGATCTCCGCCAGCCGCTGCGGATTGGCCTTCAGGAAGTCGGAGCCTGCCAGCGGCGGGAACACGCCCTCCAGCCCCTTGCCGTCGGGCTGGTGGCAGGTGGAGCAGGTGCCGGCGAACAGCACCTTGCCGGCCGCGATCTGCTCGTTCCGGGTCAGTTTGCCGGCCTTGGCCGAGGCGGCGGCGACCGCCACCGGCGCGCGGTCGGTCCCCGCGGCCTGGTCGCCCAGGTACACGGCATCCACCTCCTTGCCGGAATAGATGTCCTTGCGTTCGGGGCCTTCCGCCTTGAGGATCGCCAGCGCGCCCTTGTTGAAGGCCCGGAAGATGCTGTGGTCCACCAGCACGTAGCTGCCGGGCACCTCCATGTGGAACTCCGCCATCATCGCGCCGCCTGCGGGGATCAGCGTGGTCTGCACGTTCTCCTGGTACTTGGTGCCGCCCTCGTACCAGACCTTGTCGAAGATCTCGCCGATCACGTGGAAGCTGGACACCAGGTTCGGGCCACCGTTGCCGACGTACAGGCGCACGGTTTCGCCGGTCTTGGCGGCCAGCGCCTTGTCGCCGGTCAGCGCGCCCTCCATGCCGTTGAACAGCACGTAGGTCGGGTGCTCGTCGATGGCCTTCTCCATGTCGAAGCCCTGGTGGCCCTTCTCGCGGTACTTGCCGGTCGTGTAGAAGTCGCCCTGCATCACGTAGTACTCGCGATCGACCTTGGGCAGCCCTTCCGGCGGTTCCACCAGGATCAAGCCATACATGCCGTTGGCGATGTGCATGCCCACCGGTGCGGTGGCGCAGTGGTAGACGAACAGGCCCGAGTTGAGCGCCTTGAAGGTGAAGCGGCTGACGTGGCCGGGTGCGGTGAAGCTGGAGGCCGCGCCGCCGCCGGGTCCGGTGACGCCGTGCAGGTCGATGTTATGGGGCATCTTGCTGTCCGGCATGTTGCGCAGGTGGAACTCCACGGTGTCGCCCTGGCGCACGCGGATGAAGCTGCCCGGCACGGTGCCGCCGAAGGTCCAGAAGGTGTACGTCACGCCTTCGGAGATCGGCATTTCCTTCTCGACCACGTCCAGGGTGACGATCACCTTGGCCGGATGGCTGCGCCCGGTCGGTGGCGGCACGTTCGGCGGGGAGGTCAGCACCGCTTCGACCGGCGCGCCCTGCGGCGGCCCGAAGTCGCCCTTGGCGGAGCCGCCGGTGTCGTCCTGGTGGACGGCGCCGCTCGGTGCCGGGCCGGGTTGTTCGATGCGGCAGGCGGGCAGGGCCAGGGTGGCGGCGACGGCCAGCGCCAGGGTGGCATGCCGGAGTGCGGTGTTCATGTGGACTCCCCTCGATGGATGGCGGGCATACTCGGTACGGGGCCAGCATCCCGCCCGCGCCAGGGCGCGACGTTGACCTGGATCAAACGGCGCCAGTGGCGGCCGGCCCGGCATGGGGGCGCTTGACCTGGGTCAACGAGTGGCCCGCCCCGGCCCGGCCACCCTTGCCGGCATTGACATCCGCCAGGAGCACGCGCCATGCACGCCAGCGTTCGTTGGGGTTCCCTGCTTGCATTCGCCGGCCTCGCCGGGATGCCGCTACGGGCCGCGGACGCGCCGCGTTCCGCATTCGAATGGGACCTGCGGGTCCGCCACGAACAGGTGGACGATGCCGGCTTCGCGCGCGATGCCCGTGCCACCACCGCGCGCCTGCGCGCCGGCCTGCGGTTGCAGCCGGCCGTGGGCTGGACGCTGCTGCTGGAAGGCGAGGGCGTGGCCGGGTCCGGCCCTTACAACAGTGGGGCCAACGGCAACACGGGTTATCCCACGGTGCTCGATCCGCAGGGCGCCGAGCTCAACCAGGCCTGGATCGGCTGGAAGGGTGCCACGGGCGGCGCCACCCTCGGGCGGCAGGTGGTGGCGTTGGACAACCAGCGCTGGATCGGCAGCAGCAGCTGGCGGCAGAACGCGCAGACCTTCGATGCCATCGACCTGCAGTGGCGGCCGCGGCCGGGGCTGGAACTGCGCTACGACTGGCTGGGCAAGGTCCATCGCGTGGCCGGGCCGCGCGCACTCAATCCGCTGGCGCGCGCGCGCCGGCTGGACACCCATCTGCTCAATGCGGCCTGGAGCCGCGGCGCGCAGCGCCTGGTCGGGTATGCCTACCTGCACGACGACCGCGACCTCGCCAGGGCCTCGGTGGCCACCTACGGCCTGCGCTGGACCGGCAGCCGGCTGCGCGACGGGCGCGGCATCGGCTGG
>JBKBXH010000253.1:0-2759 GCA_046313655.1 Thermomonas sp.
GTCGCCCTCGGGCCGCTGCCGGCGGAGGAGGCGCGTGCGGCCGTGGCGCGCGCGCTCGGCGATGTGCAGCTCTGGCAGGCCGAGGCGCAGGCGGTGCTGGCCACGCCCGGGTTGCTGCGCGCTGGCGGCAGGCTGGAGAAAGCCTGGCAAGCGCTGGCGGAGGCGCTGGCGGGCGCGGGCGATGCGCTGGGGGATGTCCTGCTGGCGCATCACGAGGCGCTGGCGCAGGCCGGTGAGTTCAGGGGCGTGAACAAAGCGGGCATGGGCGACCCGCGCGTGCAGCGGCTGGTGGCCGGCTCGGTGGCGCTGGCCGCTGCGCTCTCACCAATCCAGCTCGATCGCGCCAGCCACGTCCCGCTGCGCCGTTTCCTCGCCTCTGCGCGGCGCTGGTGCCAGGCTGCGCTGCAGGCGCGGCTGGAGGCCGCCGGGCAGATGAGCTTCGATGCCGTGCTGGTCGCGGTACGCGATGCGCTGGCGCCGCGCGACGGGCAGCGGGCGCTGGCGGATGCGCTGTTCGCGGACTGGCCGGTGGCGCTGGTGGACGAGTTCCAGGACACCGACCCGGTGCAGTTCGGCATCCTCGATGCGATCTATCGCGACCGGGACGGCGCGCCGCGCGGGCGACTGGTGATGATCGGCGACCCCAAGCAGGCGATCTACCGCTTCCGCGGCGGCGACGTGCAGGCCTATCTCCGCGCCAGCACGGGTGTCGCGCCGGGCGACCGCCTGGTGCTGGATACCAACTATCGCTCCAGCCGCGGCTATGTGGCCGCACTCAACCGCTTCTATGCCGCCACCGGCCCCCGTCTCGGCCCGGCGGACGCGCAGACGCCGATCCTGTACCAGCCGGTGCAGGGCAGCGCCCGCCGCGACGTCAAGCCATTGCGGGTGGGTGAACACGACGCGGCAGTCGCGCAGCCGCTGGTGCTGCATCGGCTGGCGGAGGACGACGCCGGCGGCGATCTGGAACTGCGCGCCTTGCGCGCCTGCGCGGACCACATCGCGTGGGCGCTGTCCGCGCAGGGCTACCGCATCGGCGCGCGCCGGCTGGCGCCGGGGGACATCGCCGTGCTGCTGCCGACCAACGCGCAGGTGGGCAAGCTCGCCGCGATCCTCAAGGCGCGCGGCGTGCCCTGCGTCACCGGCAGCCAGGACAGCGTGTTCGACACTCCCGTCGCGCGCGAGCTGCGGCTGGTGCTGCATGCCGTGCTGCATGCGGACGACCCGCGCGCGCTGCGTGCCGCCTATGCGACCCGGCTGTGGGGCGGCACGCTGTCCGGGCTGCAGGGGCTGCGTCGCGATGCCGGCGACTGGGATGCACTGGCCGCGCGCTTCCATGCCCTGCACGCAGTGCTGGAACGCACGGGCCCGCTGGCGCTAGTGGCGGCGCTGCTGGAGCAGCACGCCGCGCGCCTGCTGCAGACGGTGGCGGGCGAGCGCATGCTCACCGACCTGCGTCACCTCGGCGAACTGCTGCAAGCGGCGTGGGACGTCGAGGGCGGCGGCGAGCGGCTGCTGGCCTGGTTGGCCGAGCAGATGGAGGGCGATGGCGGCAGCAGCGATGCGGCCGAGGCGCGCGCGCTGCGGCTGGAATCGGATGCCCGGCGGATGCAGCTGATGACCCTGCATGCGAGCAAGGGGCTGGAGTTCGGCATGGTGTTCCTGCCGCTGCTCTGGAAACACGGCGTTTCCCGGAACAGGAGGCAGGGCGCGGCGCTGCTGGCCGATCCCGCGACCGGGGTGAAGGTGCTGGTGGAAGGGCCGGCGAAGGCCTTGGTCGCGCGCCAGGAGTACGAGGAGCGCTTCCGCATGCTGTACGTGGCGCTGACCCGCGCCATCCACGCCTGCCATGTGTTCACGCTGGCGCCCGCGCATCCGGCGCGCGCGAAGCTGCAGGAGGTGCCGCTGAACGCGCTCGACCTAGCCGCGCTGGACGCGGATGCGGAGGGCGAGGGCATCGCCTGCCGCGCGGGCTGGGATGCGCCGGAGGTCGTTGAAGACGGGGTGGCGCCGGCCGATGCCGACCTGCGCGTGGCGCGCGCCTTGCCGCCGCCGCCGCCCGGACCGCTGCCGCTGCGGCACAGCTTCAGCACGCTGGCCGGAGGCGGCCGCCATCGCATCACCGAGGAAGCGGGGGCCGCCGAGGACGAAGCGCTGCCGGCGCAGGCCGAGGCCAGCGCGGAGGCGGCGGTGCCTGCCGTGGAGCGCGATGCGGAGATCGAGTCGGTGATCGAAACGGTGGGCGAAGCGACGATCGAACCGACCTGGCATCCGGAGCTGGACGCACTGATGGGCGTGGCCGGCACCGATTTCGGCAACGCCGTGCATGCGCTGTTCGAGCATCGCGTGCCGGACCGGCCGATCACGCCAGAGGTCGCGCTGGCCGCGCTGCGCGAGCATGGCGTGCGCCCGCGCGAAGGCGAACTCGATCGGCTGGCCGCAGCGCTGGCGCAGCGCCTGCAGGCGGTACTGGACGCGCCGCTTGGCGATGCGCACGGCCCGCGACTGGGCGCGCTGGGCGCGGCCGAGCTGCGCGCCGACGTCGCGCGCGTGCGGGCCGGCCTCGTGCACCTCGGCGTCGAGCGGGGCGACCGCGTTGGTCAGTTCGCGGATGCGCGCCACAGCCTTGTTGAAATGGAAGCGGTCGAGATCCTCCGTGACGCCGACGATTGCCTTGTGAATGGCCTTCCGCGCCTCCAGCAACAGCCCGGACAGGTCGGCGGGCGGCGGCGTTCCGGGACCCGGCAGCGGTGTCTGCG
>JBKBXH010000254.1:0-2713 GCA_046313655.1 Thermomonas sp.
GCTCCGCTGCTGCCGGTGCTGCCGCAGCTGCTGCTGCGGGCACCGCGGGCGCGGGCGGTGCTGCCATGGCACCACGCGGGGGCGCAGAGGTGGCGGCCCCCCTGGCCGCCCCGGCGGCCGACGCCGCGCTGGCGGCGGCGCTGGCACAGGCCACGGCAGGACGCGGGGTCATGGCGCCTCCCCCCTCTGCCACGCACGGACGTACAGGCGCCGCCGGGTCGCTGCTGCAGTGGGGGCAGAGCACGGCTGTGGCCGCGCTGGCTTCCGGCAGGTCCGGCGCGACGCTGGGCGGCGTTGTGACGCACGAACTGGCGGCAATGTCGGCGGCGGCCGGCGCCAGCGGGGCGTTGCAGCAGCTGATGCAGGTGGTGCCGGGGTGGGGCACGGGCGACAGCGCCAGCAGCGGCAGCGCCAGCAGCGGCCACCGCGCGGGCGGATGGGCCTGCAGCGCCAGCACCAGCAGGCAGGCCAGCAGATAGCCCAGCGCGCTGCTGCCGACATCGCCCGCGAACACCCGCGCGCGCGGGAAATTGAACGGCAGGAAGCCGAGTCCGGCCGCGATCAGCGCCAGCGCCAGCCAGCGCCCTGCCTCCTGCAGGCCCCAGGCCAGCGCCAGCGCGCACAGCAGCGCCTGGCTGGCCGCCAGGCCGTCGATCCCGTCGATGAAGTTCCACGCGTTTACCAGCACCGGCACCGCCACGACGCCCAGGGCCACCACGGCCGGCGATGCCTGCGCACGCACCAGCGCGATGGCCAGGCAGGCGGCGGCCAGCAGCTGCGCCGCCAGGCGCCAGCCGATCGCCCATGGCCGGCGGTCGTCGCGCCAGCCGGCAATGGCCACCAGCCACAGGCCCGCGCCCATCCAGCCGGCACCGGCGATGCCGAGCCAGGCGAACACGGCGAATGCCGCCAGCCCGACCAGTGCGATCCCGGCCCCGCCACCGCGCGGCGTGGGCACGCGGTGGCTGCGCCGCGGGCCCGGCAGGTCCAGCATGCCGGCACGCGGGGCGAACCGGCGCACGCCCTCCGTGGCCGCGGCCGACAGCAGCAGGCTGGCCGCCATCCACAGCCCGGCCAGCGCCGGATCAGACCACCGCATAGTTCAGCAGCGGCTTCACCGTTCCCCACTCCTTGCAGCTCGGGCACTGCCAGTGGTGGCTGCGCGCGCCGAAGCCGCAGCGGTTGCAGCGGTAGCTGGGATTGCGCACCAGCAGCTGGTCGGTGATGTGCTTGAGGTCGTGCAGGGTGGCCGCGGCATCCGCGCCGTCGGCGAGGCTGAGGTCGATCAGCGCCGCCTCGCCGCGCACCGAGGGCCGGTCCTTGAGCTGCTGGGCGAGATAACGGCGGGCCGCGCCGACGCCCTCCTCCGCCTCCAGCATCCGGGTCAGCGCCAGCACCGGGGAAATGCCGCGGTAGTGCTCGCACATGCCGGCGAGGAAGGCGCGCGCGCCGGTGCGCTCGCCCACCTTCCCGTAGTTCTCCAGCAGCGACGGCAGGATCACCGGGAGGAAATCCGGGTCGTGGCGGGCGGCGCGTTCGAGCGCGCGGATGGCGGCCTGGGTATTGCCGGCTTCGGCCTCGATCCGGCCCTCAATGATCCCTGCGCGCACCGAGGTGGGATCGGCCGCGTAGGCGCGCGCCACCGCCGCGCGCGCGGCGTCGGCGTCGCCATTGCTGCGGTGGCGGTCGGCCAGCTCGCATTCGAACTGCCCGATCAGGCGGCCCATCGGTTGGCCGGTCGCCTGCTCGTAGCGGGTGGCGTTGTGGATCGCCTTTTCCCAGTCGCGTTCGGACTGGTAGATGTCGATCAGGTGCTTAAGCGCCTGCGGGGCGCGCTGGTCGAGCTGGGCGAGATCGTTGAACACGGTTTCCGCGCGGTCCAGCAGGCCGGCGCGCATGTAGTCCTCGCCCAGCGCGGACAGCGCCTGTATCTTCTGGGTGTCCGACAGGTCCGGGCGCTGCGCCAGCGCCTGGTGCAGGCGGATCGCCCGGTCCACCTCGCCGCGGCGGCGGAACAGGTGGCCCAGCGCGACCTGGGTCTCGAAGGTGTCCTTGTCCAGCTCGGCCACGTGCAGGAACAGCTCGATCGCCTTGTCCGGCTGTTCGTTGAGCAGGTAGTTCAGGCCGCGGAAATAGGTGGTCGAGAGCTTGCTGACCTGGTGCCCGCTATGGCGCTCGCCGCCGCGGCGGCCGATCACCCAGCCGGCCAGCGCCGCCAGTGGCACCGCGATAACGAACCACATCCACTGGTCGAGAAATTCCATGGGTCCCTCCGGGGCTAGGACAACGCAGCACGCGGGCCGCCGCGGATGCGGCCGCTAGCTTAGCGGACTCGACGGGACGGGTCAGCCGGAATGCACGCCTGCGGCGTGCAGTTCCTTGCCGGGCTTGAAATGCGGCACGTGCTTGCCGGGCAGGGCCACCGCCTCGCCGGTCTTGGGATTGCGGCCGGTGCGCGGCGGCCGGTAATGCAGGGAGAAGCTCCCGAACCCGCGGATCTCGATGCGCTCGCCACCCGCCAACGCGCCGCCCATCATCTGCAGCAGCGTCTTGACCGCCAGATCGACGTCGTCGGCCTTCAGGTGCGGCTGCCGGCGGGCCAGCAGTTCGATGAGCTCGGATTTGGTCATGGGTTCGCGAATGTTGCCGTGGATTGCAAGCGGCCCGGCACGAGCCGGGCCGCTGCAGGTTCCGCTGCCGACCGGATCAGTCG
>JBKBXH010000255.1:0-2710 GCA_046313655.1 Thermomonas sp.
GCCCGCAACGACGAAGCCCCGCGCAAGCGGGGCTTCGTCCTGGTGCCGCGGCTGCCGGGGCTCAGGCGAACGGGTCGCGCAGCACCATCGTGTGGTCGCGGTCCGGGCCGGTGGAGACGATGCTGATCGGGCAGCCCGCCAGTTCCTCCAGCGCGCGCAGGTAGGCGCGCGCGGCCGGCGGCAGCTTGTCCCACTCGGTGATACCGTGGGTGGTTTCGCTCCAGCCCGGGAACTCCAGGTACACCGGGGTGATCTCCTCCCAGCCCTGCGCGTCCAGCGGCGCGTACTCGGTGCGCTTGCCGCGGTACTCGTAGGCGATGCACATCTTCAGCTTCTCCATGCCGTCCAGCACGTCGAGCTTGGTGATGCACAGGCCGCTGATGCCGTTGATCGCCACCGCGCGCTTGAGCGCCACGATGTCCATCCAGCCGCAGCGGCGCGGGCGGCCGGTCGATGCGCCGTACTCGGCGCCGCGGTCGCGGATGCCCTGGCCGATCTCGTCGTCCAGCTCGGTCGGGAACGGGCCGCCGCCGACGCGGGTCGCATACGCCTTGGCGATGCCCAGCACGTAGTCGATCGCGTCCGCGCCCACGCCGGTGCCGGCCAGCGCGCCGCCAACCGTGGTGTTGGAGCTGGTGACGTAGGGATAGGTGCCGTGGTCGATGTCCAGCAGCGCGCCCTGCGCGCCCTCGAACAGCACGCGCTTGCCCTGCTTGCGCAGGTCGTGGCAGATGCCGGCCACATCGGACTTCATCGGCTCGACGTATTCGCCGAACGCCAGCGCCTCGGCATACACGGCGTCGAAGTCCACCGGCTCCACGCCCAGGTACTTGGTCAGCACGAAGTTGTGGTAGTCCAGCGCGCTGCGCAGCTTTTCGGCCAGCTGTTCCGGGTAATGCAGGTCGGCGATGCGGATGCCGCGGCGCGCCACCTTGTCCTCGTAGGCCGGGCCGATGCCGCGGCCGGTGGTGCCGATGGCCTTGCCGCCGGCGGCCTTCTCGCGCGCCTGGTCCAGGGCGATGTGGTACGGCATGATCAGCGGAGCGGCCGGGCTGATCTTCAGGCGCGAACGCACTTCCACGCCCGCCGCCTCCAGCTCCTCGATCTCCTTGCGGAGCGCGGCCGGCGAGATCACCACGCCGTTGCCGATCAGGCACAGCGCGTCGTCGCGCAGGATGCCGGACGGGATCAGGTGCAGCACCGTCTTCTTGCCGTTGATGACCAGGGTATGGCCGGCGTTGTGACCGCCCTGGAAGCGCACCACGGCGCCGATGTCCTCGGTGAGCAGATCGACGATCTTGCCCTTGCCCTCGTCGCCCCACTGGGCGCCCAACACCACGACCGACTGGCCCATGGCCTCACTCCTGCTGCGTGCGACCATCGGGGCCGCGGGATGGGTGGGTCCGGATCCCCGCGCCGCCGGGCCGGCACGCCATCGGGGCGTTCCGGGCGACGCGCGTCCAGACACGGAAAAAGCCGAGGCGAGCCCCGGCTTTCGTGCATTCTACCCGCTTCGGCCGCCCCCCGCGACCGCCACCCTCACTTCATCCGTCGCCGCCGCGCCAGCAGGTCGCGGTCGAGCTGCAGCAGGTAGCGGAACAGCTTGCGCTGGGCGATGGGGGTGAGGCCGACGAACTCGCAGCCGGCCTGGGTGGCATCCGGGCCGAGGTGGCCGCGGCTGATCACGTGGCGCACCTGCAGGTTCACCTCCACCTCGCCCAGCTCGGGCAGGTCGATCCGGCAATCACGCAGCACGTCGCCCACCTGCAGGCGTACCTGCGAGCGGGTGGCCACCACCGCCAGCCCGCCGCCGCCGATGTCGCGGATGGTGGCATCCACCTCGCGCTCGCGCTCACCCTCGTCCAGCCGCAGGCGGCAGAACAGGGTGCCGACCGGCGGCTCGCGACGCATGAACTCGCGCCGCTGCAGGTACAGCACGCGCTCGGGGATCGGCAGCCGGAACGCGGCGCCATCCTCGAACGCATCCAGCAGGGCCGGCCCGCACGAGAAGCGCAGCGCGGCGCGGTCGATGCTGCCCTCGAACCGCAGCAGCGGCACCGCCAGCCAGGCGTCCTGCACCGAGCGGCTGGCGGGCACGTCGATCAGCAGGCCGGCGGCATCCACCTTCAGCAGGATGGTGGGCAGCGCGCTGGCGGTGTTGTCCGGGCGCACGCTGAGCGCACTGCGCTCGCCCACCAGGCGCTGCAGGTGGTGGCGGATCTCGCCCGCGTCGTGGATGTAGAACTTGTCGTAATACCCTTCCAGGTCGGCCACGTCCGGGGCGGGAAGGTCGGGCAGGTCGCTCATTCCACCAAGCTTAACGGCAGCCGCCGGCGGCTGCTTGATGGCGGCTCAGCCACGCCGCCCGTCGGGCTCGGCCTGGTCGCCCTCGGCCAGCCCCACGTTGCTCGGCGCCGCCTCGTAAAGTGCGCGGTCCAGGCGGCCGGTCTCCTTGGCCACCAGCACCGGCACCAGCACCTGGCCGGTGACGTTGGTCATCGTACGCATCATGTCCAGCACGCGGTCGATCGCGTACAGGTAGCCGATCACCTCCAGCGGCAACCCCGCGGCCGACAGCACCACGGTGGCCATGATCACCGCGGGGCCCGGCACCCCGGCGGTGCCGAAGCTGCCCAGCACCGATGCGAGGGCGATGATCAGGTACTGGGTCAGCGACAGCTCGATCCCGGCGTACTGCGAGATGAACCCC
>JBKBXH010000256.1:0-2704 GCA_046313655.1 Thermomonas sp.
CAGGTTGGCCGACACATTGGTCTTGCCCACCCCGCCCTTGCCGCCGGTGACGGCGATGGTGCGCACAGGGCCCAGCGGCTGGCTGCGGGTGGCAGACAGCGGGAAGGTCTTGGTCAGCTTGGCGTACTCACGCGACGGCATGGTTGAACTCCGGGTTGCAGGGCATATCGGCCGCGCGGCGCAAATCTTCAAGGCGAAGTACAAGATTGGCTGCACTGGCCCGGTGCAGGTCTTCAGGAACGTCCTGGCCATCGGTGACCCAGGTGATCGGCAGGCGGTGGTCCACGGCCACTGACAGGGCGGTGCCGAAGCGGCCGGTTTCGTCCAGCTTGCTCAGCACCACGCCCTGCGGGTTGGCGGCGCTGAAGCGGCGGACCACCTCGTCCATGTCGCCGAAGCTGGTGTTGGCCGGCAGCACCAGCAGGGTGCGGATCTGCTCGGCGGCGCGCAGCCACTGCAGCTGGGCGGCCAGGGCGCGGTCACGCGGACCCAGCCCGGCGGTGTCGATCAGCACCAGCTTGTAGTCCTTCAGGCGCTCCAGCAGCTGGTTCAAATCGCTGCCGCTGCTGGCCTCGTGCACGGCGATGCCAAGCTGGCGACCAAAGCCGTACAGCTGCTCGCGGGCGCCGATGCGGCCGGTGTCGGTGGTGACCAGGGCAACGTCGCGGGCGGCGTGCTTCTCGGCGAAGCGCGAGGCCAGCTTGGCAATGGTGGTGGTCTTGCCGGCACCGGTCGGACCGACCAGGGCAATCACACCGCCGGCCTCGAGCGGATCGACCGGAGCGATCGGCAGCTTCCTGGACAGCAGGCCCAGCATCAGCCCGCGGCCACGGTGGGCTTCGGTGTCCAGCGGAATCTGCATGGCCACGTCGCGGCTGATGCCGGCGTCGAAGCCGTATTCGTCCATCAGGTCCAACGCGGCGGCGCGCACCGGCGAACCGCGCAGGCGCTCGTCGGTGAAGCGGTGCATCTCGCGCTCGATGACCTGGCGCATGCCGGCCACTTCGTGGCGCAGCTGGCGGATCTCTTCGTCATCGCGCGGCACCATCATCAGTTCGGTGGTCACCGGCAACGGCTGGGCCTGCGCCGGTTCGGCGAGCGGCGCCTGCAGCGCGGTCTCGATCGGGGCGGGCGGCGCGATCTGCACCGGGGCGGGCAGGGCCTCGGCGATGGGGGCCGCTACCGGGGCGAGCTCGGCCGGCACCCCCATGCTGACCGGCAGCGGCGGCATGGCCACCTGCGCGGTCGGCACGTGCATCTGGAAGTGCGGCTCATCGTCCATCGGCGGATCGATGATGAAGCGGGCGCGGTTGATCGGGGCCGGGGCAGCGACCGCGGCCGGTGCGGCGACGGCGATCGCCACGGCAGGCTCGTCCTGTGCCATCGCAGCGGCGGCGGCCTGTTCGACATTGAAGGGGGCGAAAATCTGTTCCGGCAGCGACGCCGCGGCCATCGACGGTGCGTTGGCGTGGGCCAGGGTGGCGGCGAAACCGCTGCTGCCGCGCGGCGGCACGATTTCGTTGGCCGAATCCAGGGTGCGACCGGTCGCGCCGACGGCGGCGCGGGCCAGGGCGGCCACGGCCGAGGTGGTGGCGGCCACCGGCTCCGGCGCGGCGGCGGCCGGCCTGCGTCGGGTCACCGCGGCAATGACTGCATCGGCGGCGTTGCGCGGACGCGGCACCGGCGGCGGGGCGACATCCTTGCGCGCCGCTTCCAGTGCACGCTGCACCGCGCCTTCGTCGTAGTTCGCCGCCGCCACGATCTCGACGCCTTCCTCGATCCGCCGGTTGGACAGGATCACCGCATCAGGACCATGTTCCTTGCGCACCAGGTTCATGGCCGAGCGCATATCGGAGGCGACGAAGCGTTTGATTTTCATGCTGTGGTACCGGGACTGGGGCGGCGGAGTAGTCGAAGGGAAGCGCTGGTTGTCGGTGGTCTGCACGGTCCGGGTTTCCCTTTATGTCCTGCTGCGTTGATATCGAATGGGGTGTGTCTGTTTTCTGGCGCGTTACCGTCGGCGTTCCGGCGTCAGCTGATCGTGCCGACCAGCTTCAAGCGTTTGTCCTCGGGCACCTCGCTGTAGGCCAGCACCGACAGCGAGGGGACGCTGTGGCGCACCAGCCGTGCCAGCGCGGCACGTACCGGGCCGGGGACCAGCACGACCGCCGGCTCGTTCTTCGCTTCCTGCTTGCTGACACAATCGGCCAGACTTTGATGCAGTCGCTCGGCGAGTCCGGGTTCCAGTGCGGCGCCGTTGCCCTGCGTGGACTCCTGCAAGACGCGTTCCAGTTGCGGGTTGAGGGTGAACACCGGCAGCTCGGCGGACATGCCGGCGATCTCCTGCACGATGAAACGTCCCAGCGCGTTGCGCACCGCAGCGGTCAGTACCGTCGGGTCCTGGCTGACCGGCGCGTTCTCCACCAGCGACTCGACGATCTTGCGCAGCTGGCGGATCGGGATGCGCTCGATGAGCAGGTTCTGCAGCACGCGCACCACTGCCGACAGCGGCAGCGACTTGGGCGTGAGGTCTTCCACCAGCTTGGGCGCGCTCTTGGCCAGGTTGGCCAGCAGCTGCTGCACTTCCTCGTGGCCGAGCAGCTCCGGGGCGTGTTCGCGGATCAGGTGCGACAGGTGGGTGGCTACCACCGTGGCCGGATCGACCACCGTGTAGCCCATCGATTCGGCATGTGCACGCTGGTGC
>JBKBXH010000257.1:0-2667 GCA_046313655.1 Thermomonas sp.
CAGCGAACGTTGATTGCAGCCATTTTGGATCCGTCTGGCTTGCTCCCCAGGCTGAATGGCTGACACCCGCACTTTGAGCAGAATTGATGCTCAATCACATGCTTGTTGAAGGTATAGGTAGTGAGGTTGTCTTGGCCCGCGGTGAGAGTGAAAGCTTCGCGGGGAACGAACCAGAGCAAAAGACCCTTGCGGCTGCAATGCGAGCAGTTGCACTCGATCGCTTGGTCAATCTGACCTTGAGCGGTGAACGTGACGGCCCCGCAATGACAACTTCCAGATTGCATTGTTGTCTCCTAAGCAGCTAACACCAAGTAGACCCCAAAAACGGGGAGTGGAGAGGATAGTGCTATGCGACCGGACTGCGGTCAAGGCGAATTCCTGCAAGCAATTCAACCGCTTGTGCAGGATTCGTTGGGCTGCGATGGCTGAACGCTTCGGGATGGAATCCGCAGGTGGGGGCGTAATAAAGCGAAACCTCGAAAAGCGGGGTGTAGCACGGGGTGGTGGTGACGCACGGGAAGTACGGCGGATGGGCGGAGTTCCCGTCAGGTTCTACCCCAGGTAATGCACATGGCGCATGCACGGGTGTTCCTGCTGCGGAGGTGGCGGTTCATTTTGGCGAAGGTTGGGCGGCATCGGGAAGCGTGGTCGTGAGTACGTAATCGCGTTCGCGTGGATTCCAGCGCTGCTTATTCCGATGCCAGCCAGTCGCGCGGTCGCAGGTAATCGGCCAGGCGGGCTTCCGGGCTGCCCGGTTCGGGGGCGTAGCCGTATTCCCAGCGCACCAGCGGGGGCAGGCTCATCAGGATGGATTCGGTGCGGCCGCCGCTCTGCAGGCCGAACAGGGTGCCGCGGTCGAGCACCAGGTTGAATTCCACGTAGCGACCGCGGCGGTAGAGCTGGAACTGGCGCTCGCGTTCGCCGTATGGGGTGTCCTTGCGGCGCGCGACGATCGGCAGGTAGGCGTCGAGGAAGCCGTTGCCGACCGCCTGCATGTAGGCGAAATCGGCATCGAAATCGCCGTGCAGGTCGTCGAAGAACAGTCCGCCCACGCCGCGGGTTTCGTCGCGGTGCTTGAGGAAGAAATACTCGTCGCACCAGCGCTTGTGCGCCGCGTAGCGCGCCTGCCCGCCGAACGGCTCGCACAGCGCGCGCGCGGTGCGGTGCCAGTGCAGCACGTCCTCGTCGAAGGGATAGAACGGCGTCAGGTCGAAGCCGCCGCCGAACCACCACGCCACCGTCTCGCCGTCGCGCTCGGCGCAGAAGTGGCGCACGTTGGCGTGCGTGGTCGGCACGAACGGGTTGCGCGGATGGAACACCAGCGACACGCCCACCGCGCGCCAGGACGCGCCCGCGAGTTCGGGCCGGTTGGCGGTGGCGGAGGGCGGCAGGCGGTCGCCCGATACGTCGGAGAAGCCGATCCCGGCCTGTTCGAACACCGTGCCCTCGCGCAGCACGCGGGTGCGCCCGCCGCCGCGGATGGGCGAGGCATCCGGGTCCTTCGTCCACGCGTCCTCGTGGAAGCACGCGCGGCCGTCGGCGGCTTCGATCGCCGCGCAGATGCGGTCCTGCAGGTCGGTGAGGGCGTCGCGGACGCGATCCAGCGGGGGAATGGCGGTCATGCCGGCATTGTAGGGGCGGGCGCCGGCGGGGCGTCATCTTGCCGACGCATTTGCGCGGATAATGCGTGCCGGGACGTTCTCCGCAGGGATCGCGGATCATCTCTGGGGAAAACTTACGATGCATCACCATGTCCGGCGCCGGCTGGGGCTCGCCTGCGCGCTCGCTTTGCTTTGCTCGTCCGTGGTCGCGACCGATTTCGGCCTGCCCGACCACTACGAATTCAACGCCACGCTGTCGGTGCCGTTCCAGGTGCAGGCCGGCGGCTTCCCGATCCGCATCGACTTCGACTACCCCGGCGCCGGCGACATCACCCGCGCCGCGTGGCTGGTGGAAGTGCTCTCGCCCACCGGCGCGGTGATCGGCAGCGACAGCGGGATCGCCACCCTGGCGCACGGGCGCGGCGTGCGCAGCGGGCGCTGGAATGGGTTTGCCAACGGCGGCCGCAGCCTGCCGGCGGGGTATTACACGGTGCGCCTGCGCGCGGTGCCGATGGTGGAGGTGGCGGAGGATGCGCGCCTGGGCGTGGACCAGCGCGTGCGCAAGGCGCTGGCGGTGTTCGCCGACGAAGTGGTGGAGCAGCGCTACGACGTGATGCTGGGGCGCCTGCCGAAGGCGCGCATGCCGGCGATACAGCCGTTGCCCACCGGGCGCGCCAGCGCGGCCGCGATCGGCGCGCCGGTGCGTGCGCAGTCGCTGGTGGCCGCCAGCGGCGGCCTGGCCTACACCATCTACTACGGGAACCTGCACAGCCAGACCAACCACAGCGACGGCGGCACCCCGGTGGCCACCTGCGGCGGGGCGGAAGTGCCGCAGGCCGGCACCATGGGGCCCAGCGATGCCTACGCGATGATGCAGACCCAGGCCGGCGGCGACTTCCTGCTCGCCTCCGAGCACAACCACATGTACGACGGCTCGACCGGGACCAACACCTCGGCCAGCCCCGCTACCGCCAACAACCTGTTCAACTCCGGCCTCGCCGCCGCGGCCAGCTACCGCAGCGCGCACCCGCAGTTCCTCGCCCTGTACGGCAACGAGTGGGGTGTG
>JBKBXH010000258.1:0-2667 GCA_046313655.1 Thermomonas sp.
CGCGCCTGTGGC
Organism: Thermomonas sp.; assembly: GCA_046313655.1. Classification (GTDB taxonomy): domain Bacteria; phylum Pseudomonadota; class Gammaproteobacteria; order Xanthomonadales; family Xanthomonadaceae; genus Thermomonas. The sequence goes on from JBKBXH010000258.1 coordinate 13, forward strand.
CGGCCGGCGGCGCCCCGGCGGACGCCGCGCCCTGCGTGGAGTCGGTATTCCGCGGCGCGCAGCGGCGCTGGTTCGGGGTGCTGTTCTGGTTCTGCCTGCTGGGCGCGGCCGGCGCCCTGCTGTACCGGTTGGCGGCGCTGGCCGCGGAAGACCATGCCGAGGCGGTGCCGGTTCCCGTCCGGCCATTGGCGCGCACGCTGCTGGCGCTGCTGGACTGGCCGGTGACCCAGCTGATGGTGCTGGCGCTGGCGGTGGTCGCGGATTTTTCCGCGGTGGCCGCGGCCTGGCGCACGCCCGGCGCGTTCGGCCTGCAGGGCGGCCTGCTGGACGCCGCGGCGCGCGCCAGCGTGCGCACCGACATCGCCGAGGAAGTCGCCGATTACACCGCCGCCGGCATTCCCGCCGAGGCCGCGCTGGCCGAGGTGTTCGGCCCGCTGCCGGAACTACGCGAGGCGATGAACCTGGCCTGGCGCATCCTGCTGCTGTGGCTGGCGGTGCTGGCCCTGTTCGTGGTGGCCGGCTGGGTGGGTTGAGGCCGGCCGCGCGCCGGATGCGTCGTCCGCCCTGAGCCTGTCGAAGGTCGGTGCGGGGATGTGGGGTCTGCGGGTTCCCGTCCGTGGTTCGACAGGCTCACCACGAACGGGATGCGGGCTCACCACGAACGGGAGTTGCCGGCGCCGCCCTACGCCGCGTCCCCGCGCAGGGCGCGGACCTGGGCTTCCAGCAGGGCGGCGCTGGCGGCGTGGCCGGGGATCGGGGCACCGGCGGCGACCTCGATCCGCGCGCGCAGCCGGCGCGGCACGCGCATGCGGCCCAAGCGCCCGCTTTCGGCAGACGCGTTGCGCCGGCTCCACATGCTGCCCCACATGTTGCGCAGCGCCAGCGGCACCACCGGCACGTCCTGCCCGCGCGCGGCGGCGCGTTCGAGGATCTTCTCCACGCCGGACTTGAACGGCGCGATCTCCCCGTCCTTGGTCAGCGCGCCTTCCGGGAAGATGCACACCAGCTCGCCCTCGGCCAGCGCCGCGTCCACCGCGTCGAACGCGCGCCGCATCACCTCCGGGTCCTCGCGCGCGCCGGCGATCGGGATCGCCTTGGCGGTGCGGAAGATCCAGCGCATCACCGGGATGTTGAAGATCCTGTAATACATCACGAACCGCGCCGGGCGCGGGATGCAGGCCGACAGGATCAGCGCGTCCATGTAGCTCACGTGGTTGCACACCAGCAGCGCCGGGCCCTCGTCCGGCACGTGCGCCTCGATCCCGTGCAGCTTCGTGCGGTACAGGCTGCGCACCAGCAGCCAGCTCAGGAAGCGCATCAGGAACTCGGGCACGATCGTGAAGATCCACAGCGCCACCAGGGTGTTGGCGATCGCCAGCGCCAGGAACACCTGCGGGATCGTCCAGCCGAGGAAGCGTTGCAGCGCCAGCCCGATGATCGCCGCGGCGACGATGAACATCGCGTTCTGGATATTCATGCCGGAGATCACCCGCGCCAGCTCGTTGCGCGGCGTGCGGCTCTGGATCAGCGCGAACAGCGGCACTACGAAGAAGCCGGTGAACAGGCCGATCCCAACCAGGTCGGCCATGATCCGCAGGCTGCCCGGCGCGCGCGCGAACTCCAGCACCGACAGCCCGTGCGCCAGCGCCTGCCCGGGCCGCGCGAAATAGAGGTCGAGCAGGAACGCGCTGATGCCGAACGCGCCCAGCGGCACCAGGCCAATTTCCACCGTGCGCCCGGACAGCTTCTCGCACGAGATCGAGCCGATCCCGACGCCCACCGAGAACAGCGCCAGCGCGAAGATGTACAGGTTCTGGGTGCCGCCGAGGCTGGATTCCGCGTACACCGGCAACTGCGCGGTGAGCACCGTGCCCACGAACCAGAACCAGCTCACGCCCAGCACCGCGTTGCGCACCGCCAGCTGCCTGCGCGTCAGCTGCCAGATCCGCCACGACTCGCGCAGGATGTTCCAGTCCACCTTCAGGCTCGGGTCGCCCGCGTCCACCTTGGGGATGCGACGCGCCACCGTGTTGCCGGCGATCGCCAGCAGCACCACCGAGGCCGCCGCCAGCGTTGGCCCGTGCGCGCCGGCCAGCTGGAAGATCAGCCCGCCGGATACCATCCCTAGCAGGATCGCCACCGAGGTGCCCATCTCCACCAGCCCGTTGCCGCCGGTCAGTTCCTCCGGCTTCAGCACCGAGGGCAGGATCGAATACTTCACCGGCCCGAACAGGGTGGACTGCATGCCGGTGCCGAACAGCGCCACCAGCAGCACCGGCATGCTTTGCAGCAGGAAGCCCACCGCCGCCAGCGACATCACCGCGATCTCCATCGAGGTGGTGATCACGATGAGCTTCTGCTTCTCCAGCTTCTCCGCGATCTGCCCGGCGGTGGCCGAGAACAGGAAGAACGGCAGGATGAAGATCGCCGGCGCCAGGTTCGCGTACAGCCCCATCTCGGCGCTGCCCACCGCCATGTACGCCAGCAGCCCGATGATCGCCTGCCGGTACACGTTGTCATTGAACGCGCCCAGCGCCTGCCCCTGCTTGGCCACCGCGAACAGCACGTGCGCCAAGCTGAGCCGGAAGGGCTGCTCGCGCCGCAGGTGGTTCACCAGGAACCGGGCCGCGTTGAACAGCGTCTCTGGCAGCGTGG
>JBKBXH010000259.1:0-2664 GCA_046313655.1 Thermomonas sp.
GAAGAACTTGCGGGCGGGAATGGTGATTTCCCCGTCCACCGCGTCATCCACGCCGGTGCGGGCCACCATCTCCACTTCCAGGTCGGTGCCGGTCATCGACAGCACGCCGTCCTGGATCCGCACCAGCAGGTTGGCCAGGACCGGCAAGGTATGCCGGCGTTCGACGACGTTGACGACCTGCGCCAACGGCTTGAGCAGCACTTCGCGTTGCAGGGAAAACCGCATGTGGACCCCTCGGCCGATCGGTTGGGAGGCAGGGCAGGCAGGCTGCTCCTGCTTCTGAAAATGGAGATAAATCTGAAAACGGGGTGGAGCTGGTGTCCGGAAAATCCCGGGATAAGTGATTCAACTCATTGTTTTTTCTAGTAAATTCTCACATCGAAAGGCACTGCAAAAGCGTGCTTGGCGAAGGGGAAAAGCTGTGGATGGTTTTGCCGATGTCGGCCATCGCGATGTTGTCCACAGCTTCTCCCGGCCTCACTCACTGAGTTTGCGCAGCAGCTTTTCCCAATCCTCGTGCAGCTTGCCATCGCTCTCCATCAGGGTGCGGATCTGGCGGCAGGCGTGCAGCACCGTGGTGTGGTCGCGGCCGTCGAATGCCATCCCGATTTCCGGCAGGCTGTGTTCGGTCAATTCCTTGGCCAGTGCCATCGCCATCTGGCGCGGCCGGGCCAGCGATCGATTGCGCTTCTTCCCCAGCATCTCCCGCAGCTGCAGCCCGTAGTAGTCTGCCACGGCCTTCTGGATGTTGGGGATGCTGATCGACTGCTGCTGCGCGCGCCACAGGTCGCGCAGGGTCTCCTGGGCGAATTCCATGGTCACCGGGCGGCCCAGCAGGCCGGCCTGGGCAGTCAGCTTGTTGATCGCGCCTTCCAGCTCGCGCACGTTGCTGCGCATCTTCTTGGCGATCAGCTGGGCCACCTCGTCCGGGATCACCGCGCCGCGCTCGCGCGCCTTGGCCAGCACGATCTGGGCGCGGGTCTCGAAATCCGGCGGATCGATCGCCACCGACAGCCCCCAGCCCAGGCGCGACTTCAGGCGCGGCTCCAGCCCGTCCACCTCGCGCGGATAGCGGTCGCAGGTCAGGATGATCTGCTGGCGGCCCTCGAACAGGGCGTTGAAGGTGTGGAAGAACTCCTCCTGGGTGCGGTCCTTGCCGGCGAAGAACTGGATATCGTCGATCAGCAGCGCGTCGATCTTCTGGAACTGGCGCTTGAACTGGTCGGTGCTCTTTTCCTGCAGGGCGCGGAAGAACGCGTCGTAGAACGTGTTGGAGCGCAGGTACAGCACCCGCGCCTCGGGGTTGAGCCGGCGCATCTCGTTGCCGGCCGCGTGCATCAGGTGGGTCTTGCCGAGGCCGGTACCCCCGTACAGCAGCAGCGGGTTGTGGCCGCGGTCGCCCGGTTTCTGCGCCGCGTGCCAGGCGGCGGCGCGCGCCAGCTGGTTGCTGCGGCCTTCCACGAAGTTGTCGAAGGTGTAGTGTAGGTCCACGTTGCCCTGGAACGGTGCCGCCGCCGGGGCGGGCCGGGCCGCGCTGGCCGGGGGAGCCTGCACCGGGGCCGGCGCGCGGCGCGGGGCGCCGATGTCCAGCAGCACCTCGGTATTGCCGCCGTAGTGGCGGGCCAGTTCGCGGATGCGCGGCAGGAAGCGCGACTGCACCTCGTCGCGCACGAAGATGTTGGGCGCGTACAGCACCAGGCCATCGCCCTCCTGGGCGGCCTGCAGCGGGCGCAGCCAGGCCAGCACGTCCTCCTGCGGCAGTTCGGATTCCAGGCGTTGCAGGCAGGTGGGCCAAACATCCATGCGCGGGCGGGTCTCGAAAACGGGAACGAACCAGGCGTCTGTGGAGCGCCTGTGGATAAGGTCGGGGAATGCGCCAGACTAGCATCGCCCCGGGCCGAGCAAAACCCCGCAGGGTCGGGTGCCGCGGCAGGCCGGCTTGCGCCGCGCCGGGACGGCCGCTATCATTGGCGGTCTTTTCCGTTGAAACAAAGCAAGCAGGCCCGCCATGGCGACCAAGCGCACCTACCAGCCCAGCAACCTCAAGCGCAAGCGTGACCACGGTTTCCGCGCCCGTATGAAGACGGCCGACGGCCGCAAGGTGCTGGCCCGCCGCCGCGCCAAGGGCCGCCGTCGCCTGACGGTCTGACCCACGCGGCCGCAAGGCCGTGTCCGGCCTTGTGCCGGAATCCGATGACCGCGCCCGTGACACCTTCGACGCCGGCCTCCGCGCAGGATGCCGGCGTCGTCACGTCTGTCGATCGCCTCCGCCGCCGCTTCCCGCGCGCGGCGCGGGTGCGCGCCAAGGCCGAGTTCGCGCGCGTGTTCGAGGCCGGCAAGCGCAAGGCCGAGCCCGACCTCGCGCTGCACTGGCTGGAAGACGCCGCCCCCGCGCGGCTGGGGCTGGCGGTCTCGCGCAAGGTGGACCCGCGCGCGGTCGGCCGCAACCGCATCAAGCGCGCCCTGCGCGAAACCTTCCGCCTGCTGCGCCCGCAGCTGCGCCCCGGCGCCTACGTGATCGTCGCCCGCCGCGGCGCGGCGCAGGCCGATGCGGCGGCCCTGCGCGCCACCCTGCAGCGCCTGCTGCGCCGCGCGGATGCGTTGCCCGCACCGGCCGCGATCGGCACAATGCCGGCCGCGACGTCCTCCCATCCCCCCATTGAT
>JBKBXH010000260.1:0-2665 GCA_046313655.1 Thermomonas sp.
ACGCGGGGAAGACCACCACCCTGCTGCAATCGGCCTACAACTACCGCGAACGCGGGATGCGGGTGGCCATCCTCACCCCGAAGCTGGACGTACGCGCCGGCAGCGGCACGGTGGCCTCGCGGATCGGCCTGCAGGCCGACGGCCTGGCGTTCGGCCGCCACGACGACCTGCAGCGCCTGGTGGAGGCCGACATCGCGGGCAACGGCCCGCTGCACTGCGTGCTGGTGGACGAAGCCCAGTTCCTCACCAAGGCGCAGGTCTGGCAATTGTCCGAAGTGGTGGATGCCCTGCGCATCCCGGTGCTGTGCTACGGCCTGCGCACCGATTTCCGCGGCGAGCTGTTCGAGGGCAGCCAGTACCTGCTGGCCTGGGCCGACGAGATGCAGGAGATCAAGACCATCTGCCACAGCGGCAGCAAGGCGACCATGACCGTGCGCGTGGACGCCGCCGGGCGCGCGCTGCAGGACGGGCCGCAGGTGGAGATCGGCGGCAACGAGCGCTATGTCTCGGTGTCGCGCAAGGAGTTCAAGAAGGTGATGCGCGGCGAGGGCAGCATCGAGCCGCTGCAGGCGCCGCTGCCGCTGTAGGCGCGGCGGGGCGGGCAGCGCCGCCCGGGGCCTCGTGCCTCAACCGGCCGGCGCCACCCCGCAGCGCGTACGCAGCTGCTGCACTTCGCGCGGCAGCGCGCCGCCTTCGGGCAGCGCCAGCTGCATGTCGGTCAGGGTGGCATCCAGCGCCAGGCGCGCCTGCCGCGGCTGCTGCGCGCAGTCCAGCGAGGCCGCATAGGCGCGGGCCAGCCACGCGGCCTTGCGCTGCTCCAGGCTGTCGCCATGCGCCTGCGCCAGCCGCTGCAGGCGCAGCGCGGCCTCCGGCTCGCCCTGCAGCGCGCGCGCGTGCGCGAGCGCGATCTCGGCGCGGCGGGTATGCGAATGCCCGGGACCGAAGCCGGCGCGGGTGGCGCGCACCGCCGACTCCAGCAGGGCCAGCGCGGCACCGCGCTCGCCGCGCGCCCACAGGATCTCGCCCAGCAGGCGCTGGCTGTCGCCGACCAGCGCTGGCTGGGCGGTGCCGGCTTGGCGCAGCCGCAGCGCCTCGCGCGCAGGTGCCAGCGCGTCGTCGTCGCGGCCGGCGCCGTGCAGGATCAGCGCCTGGTTGAATAGCCCGCTCGCTAGCAATCCGGGGTTGCCGGACTGCCGCCAGCCGGCCACGGCCTGCCGCTGCAGTGCCAGCGCGCGCCGGATGTCACCGCGTTCCCAGGCGGTGATCGCCAGGCTGTTGTAGGCGCGCGCCAGGTCCGGATGGTTCGGGTCCAGGCGTGCGCGCAGCCAGGCGGTGGCGTCGAGGAAGATGGTCTCGGCCTCCGACAGCCGGCCGAGGTCGAGGTACAGCGCCGCCAGCTGGCGGTTGGCGTCGATGGTGGCGCGGTGGTTGCCGCCGTGCAGCGCCTGCGCCAGCCCCAGCGCGGCGCGGCAGTCGCGCACCGCGGCATCGAGGTCGTCGAGGGTGCGCTCGATCGCGCAGGCCGTGCGCAGCATCTCGATCGCCTGCGGATGCTGCGGGCCGGCGGCCTTCTGCAACCGCGCCAGGCCCTGGCGCAGGGTGGCCAGGGCGGTGGCCGGGCGGCCGCCGTCGGCCTGCAGCAGGGCCTGGTCGAGGGTGGTTTCGGCGACCCCGGCATCGTCGCCCTCGCGCTGGCGCAGCGCCAGCGCACGCGCGAACAGGTGCTGCGCGGCGGCGTCCTCGCCCAGCGCGTGGCGGCAGCGGCCGAGCTGGTTGAAGAACGCGGCCGCCGGCAGCGCCAGGCGTTGCTCCTCCTGCCGCGCCAGGGCTTCCTGCGGCTGCATGAAGGCGACGCAAGACGCCGGATTGCCCAGCTGCTGGCGGGTATTACCGCGCAGGGTGGCGGCTTCCAGCCGAAGGCTGGCCGGGGCCTCCGGCAGCACCGCCAGCAGCCGCGCCTGGCGCTGCAGCAAGTCGTCCGCCTCGCGGTAGTCGCCCAGCCCCAGCCGCAGCCGCGCCACCACCCCGTACAGCTCGGCGCGCGCCTGCGGCTGCCGCGCCAAGCTGCGTTCGCCGCGCAGGATGCCCATGTCTAGCAGGCTGCGCAGGTCGATCGGGGTATTCGCCGAAGTGCCGGCATCCTGGAACAGCTCCGCCACGAACCGCTGCATCGCCTGCGCGCGCGCGGCCTCGCGCAGCGCGCGCTGGGCCTGCCACGCCACCACGCCGAGCGCGACCAGCAGCACCAGCAGCACGCTGGCGGTGGCGCTGATCGCCCAGCGGTGGCGGTGCAGGTACTTGCGCAGGCGGTAGCCCATGCGTTGGCCGCGCGCCGAGACCGGGCGCCCGCGCAGGTGGCACAGCAGGTCCTGCGACAGCGCCTCGGCCGAGACGTAGCGGTGCTCCGGCCGCTTCGCCAGCGCCTTCAGCACGATGTTGTCGAGGTCCCCGGCCAGCGCGTGCGCCAGCCGCGCCGGGGTGTACGGGCGGGTGGCCTCGGGGTCGGCCTGGGCCGCGGCCTGCGACGGCCTGACCGGCTCGCCGTCGAGGATCGCTTCCTCCCATTCCGCGTCGGTCTGGCGCTTGAGCCGGTAGGGCTTGCTGCCGGTCAACAGCTCGTACAGCACCACGCCCAGCGAATACACGTCGGTCATGGTGGTGACCG
>JBKBXH010000261.1:0-2645 GCA_046313655.1 Thermomonas sp.
TGCCTGGACGAGGCGCAGCCGCAGGCCTTCATCGGCATCGGCCTGGCCCACGTGGCGCGGCTGGTGCTGCGCTGGTGCCCTGGAGCGAAGACCCTGGTGACCGTCGGCCGGCGCTGGGGCTGGGGCGGCACCACGCTGGACCGGATCGAGGCCGAGGGCGCGCGCGCGCCGCAGCCGATGGCGGCCACCGAGGGCGACGACGTGGCCGCGATCCTGTTCACCAGCGGCTCCACCGGCGTGCCCAAGGGCGTGGTCTACCGCCACCGCCACTTCGTGGGCCAGGTGGAGCTGCTGCGGTCGGCCTTCGGCATGGAGCCCGGTGGCGTGGACCTGCCGACCTTCCCGCCATTCGCCTTGTTCGATCCGGCGCTGGGCCTGACCTCGGTGATTCCGGACATGGACCCTACGCGCCCGGCCAAGGCCGACCCGCGCAAGCTGCTCGATGCGATCGCCCGCTTCGGGATCACCCAGCTGTTCGGTTCACCGGCGCTGATGCGGGTGCTGGCAGACCACGGCCAGCCGCTGACGGGCGTGCGCCGGGTGACCTCGGCCGGCGCGCCGGTGCCGCCGGACGTGGTCGCCCGGATCCGCCGTCTGCTGCCGGCCGACGCCGAGTTCTGGACGCCGTACGGCGCCACCGAGTGCCTGCCGGTGGCGGTGATCGAAGGCCGCGAGCTGGAAAGCACCCGCCAGGCCACCGAAGCCGGTGCGGGCACCTGCGTCGGGCGCGTGGTGGCGCCCAACCAGGTGCGCATCATCGCCATCGACGACGCGCCGCTGCCGGACTGGTCGCAGCTGCGTGAGGTGGGCGTGGGCGAGGTCGGTGAGATCACCGTGGCCGGTCCCACCGCGACCGACAGTTACTTCAACCGCCCGCAGGCCACCGCCGCGGCCAAGATCGGCGAGGTGCTGGCCGATGGCAGCGCGCGCGTGGTGCACCGCATGGGCGATGTCGGCTACTTCGATGCCCAGGGTCGGCTGTGGTTCTGCGGTCGCAAGACCCAGCGCCTGGAAACCGCCCAGGGGCCGATGTACACCGAACAGGTCGAACCGGTCTTCAACGCGCTCGACGGCATTGCCCGCACCGCACTTGTCGGCGTCGGTGCGGCGGGTCGCCAGCGCCCGATGCTGTGCGTGGAGCTGCAACCCGGCGGTGCCGATACCCCTGCGCTGCGCGAACGCCTGCGTCGCGTGGCCGATGCGCACCTGCACACCACCCGCATCGAACAGTTTCTGATGCATCCCGGCTTCCCGGTGGATATCCGCCACAATGCCAAGATCGGCCGCGAGAAACTGGCTGTCTGGGCCGCAACCCAAGTGGACACGCGCGCATGAAAATCCTGGTGACCGGTGGAGGTGGCTTCCTTGGGCAGGCGCTGTGCCGTGGGCTGGTGCAGCGTGGCCACCAGGTGCTCAGCTTCAACCGCGGCGATTATCCGCCGCTGGCGGCACTGGGCGTGGGCCAGATCCGTGGCGACCTGGCCGATGCCGATGCGGTGCGCCACGCGGTGGCCGGGGTCGATGCGGTGTTCCACAACGGCGCCAAGGCCGGCGCGTGGGGCAGCTATGACAGTTATTTCCAGGCCAACGTGGTCGGCACCGACAACGTGATCGCCGCCTGTCGCGCCCATGGCGTGAACAAACTGGTGTACACCTCCACGCCCAGTGTGACCCATCGCGCCACCCATCCGGTGGAAGGCCTGGGCGCCGAGGAAGTGCCCTACGGTGAAGACTTCCAGGCGCCGTATGCGGCCACCAAGACCCTCGCCGAGCAGCGCGTGCTGGCCGCCAACGACGCCACCCTGGCCACCGTGGCGCTGCGCCCGCGCCTGATCTGGGGGCCGGGCGACCAGCAGCTGGTGCCGCGCCTGGCCGAGCGTGCGCGCGCCGGTCGGCTGCGCTTTGTCGGGGACGGCAGCAATCTGGTCGATACCACCTACATCGACAACGCCGCGCTGGCGCACTTTCTGGCGTTCGAACATCTCGCCCCGGGCGCGGCGTGCGCGGGCAAGGCGTACTTCATCTCCAACGGCGAACCGCTGCCGATGAAGGAGCTGCTCAACAAGCTGCTGGCTGCCGTCGGCGCGCCAGCGGTGCACAAGTCGATCAGCTTCAGGACCGCCTATCGCATCGGCGCGGTGGCCGAGCGGCTGTGGCCGCTGTTGCGCCTGCGCGGCGAACCGCCGATGACCCGCTTCCTCGCCGAGCAGCTGTGCACCCCGCATTGGTACAGCATGGCGCCGGCGCGTCGGGACTTCGGCTACGTGCCGCAGGTAAGCATTGACGAAGGCCTCACGAGGCTGAAGTCTTCATCGCGCGCACAGGACGCCATCACTTCCTGAACACCGCGGTTTGGTGAAGATTGCAGCACGCCAATCCGGCACGCATTACGCGAGGATCGACATGCTGCATTACGCCGTTATCTTTTTTGTCATCGCCATCATCGCGGCGGTGCTTGGCTTCTCCGGCATCGCCGGTGCCGCCAGCAATATCGCCTGGATCCTGTTCGTGGTCTTCCTGATCCTGGCGGTGGTGTCGATGTTCCGCAAGCGAGGCTAGTCCGCCGGGCGGCCCGCGCTCCCTCTCTCCGGTGCAGGTTGCCCAGCCAATGCCTTGTGACGGCCCGGCGTGCGACAGCGCGTCGG
>JBKBXH010000262.1:0-2645 GCA_046313655.1 Thermomonas sp.
GGACGCGCCCAGCGCGAGCTGGCCTGGATGCCGGCCAGACCGAGGCTGGCATCGTCCATGCCCAATGGCTTGAACAGGCGGCGCTCGACGGACTGTTCGTAGAAGCTGCCCGAGGCGGCGTAGACGACGTCGCCGATCAGGCTGAAGGCCACGTTCTGGTAGGCGTAGCAATCGCCGGGCGCACAGGCCATCGGCGCGTCCGCGATGCGCAGGGTCAGGTCGTGGTACTGGGCGTTGCCTTCCAGGTCGCGGTCGAAGGCGTTGCGCGGCAGCCCGGTGCGGTGGCTGAGCAGGTCGGCCACGGTCACCTGCGCGGCGGCCTCAGGGCGCGACATCCGGAACGACGGGACGTAGTCCACCAGCCGGCTGTCCCAGCGCAGCATGCCGTCGTTCACCAGCATCCCGGCCATGGTGGCGGCGAACGACTTCGACAGCGAGGCCAGCCGGAACACGGTATGCGCGTCCACCGGCTGCGGGGCGCGCACGTCGGTGACGCCGTAGCCGCGCAGGCTGACGATCCTGCCGTCCTTGACGATCGCCATCGCCAGCCCGGGGATGCGGCCGTTGGCGACCAGCGCCTCGGCCATGGCCTCGAAGCGGGAGGCATCGAACGTCGGTGCAGGCGCGGTGCTGGTCGCGGCAACCGGTTCCGGCATCGCCACCGGCAGCGCGCTGCCGGGAGTGGCCGGCGGCAGGCGGGTGATGGTGCCGGCAATCGGCGTGGCGTCCTGGGCGGCGGAGCCCAGTGCGAAGGGAAGCAAGCCTGCGATCAGGCCCGCGCGCCAGGTCTGGCGCCGGATGCGCTCTTTCATCGGCAGGACCCCCTGCGTATGCTGCAACGACCGGCCGATTCTAGCGCCTGTCGCCACGGTTGCATGAACAAGGAGAGCTTGCATGGGCAGTCTTTTGATTTTCCTCGTGATCGTCGTCGCACTCGTGGCCTGGCTGGCGGGCATCTACAACGCCCTGGTGACGGCGCGCAACGGCTACCGCAATGCCTTCGCCCAGATCGACGTGCAGTTGCAGCGGCGCTTCGACCTGATCCCCAACCTGGTCTCCACGGTGAAGGGCTACGCCAGCCACGAGTCGGGTGTCTTCCAGGCGGTCACCGAGGCCAGGGCGCGCGTGTCGAAGGCGGCCGAGGGCACCGACGTGGCGGAGAAGTCGCAGGCCGAGGCCGCGCTGAGCCAGGCGCTGGTCAACGTGATGGCGGTCGCCGAGGCCTACCCCGAGCTGAAGGCCAACCAGACCATGATGCAGCTCACCGAGGAGCTGACCAGCACCGAGAACAAGGTCGCGTTCGCGAGACAGGCCTTCAACGATGCGGTGATGGCCTACAACAACCGGCGCGAGGTGTTCCCGAACAGCGTGTTCGCCGGCATGTTCGGGTTCCAGCCGGCCACCCTGCTGGAGATCGCCGCCGACCGGCAGGCGCAGGTGCGCGAAGCACCGAAGGTGCAGTTCTGAGGCGGGCGTGAGCCGGCGCGCGGGGCGGGTGGACGCGCCGTCCTGCCTCCCGCTGCCCGCACCTGTGCCTTCATCCGCCCGCGCCTTGCCGCTCGCTCCATGAACTTCTTCGAACACCAGGCCGCCGCCCGCCGCGCCTCCGCGCGGTTGATGCTGCTGTTCGCGCTGGCGGTGGCCAGCGTGGTGCTGGCGGTGGATGCCGGGGTCTGGCTGGTGACGCAGTCGCCGAAGGCGGTGGCGCTGGCCAGCGCGGCGACCCTGGCGGTGATCGGGCTGGGCTCGCTGTACCGCATCGCCAGCCTCGGCGATGGCGGCGATGCGGTGGCGCGCCAACTGGGCGGCACCCCCGTGTCGGAGGATGCCGGCGAGCCGGCCCTGCGCCGCCTGCGCAACGTGGTGGAGGAGGTCGCGATCGCCTCCGGTGTGCCGGTGCCGCGGCTGTACGTGCTCGAGGACGAACCCGGCATCAATGCCTTCGCCGCCGGCTACAGCGCCTCCGATGCGGTCGTCGCGGTGACCCGCGGCGCGCTCGACCGCCTCAACCGCGACGAGCTGCAGGGCGTGATCGCGCACGAGTTCAGCCACATCCTCAATGGCGACATGCGCCTGAACCTGCGCCTGGTCGGCGTGCTGTTCGGGTTGCTGGTGGTGGCGCTGGCCGGGCGTCGGGTGCTGGAGGGTGCGCGCTTCTCCGGTGGTCGCAGCCGCAATGCCGGCCCGATCCTGCTGGCGGCGCTGGCGGTGATGGTGATCGGCTACCTCGGCCTTTTGCTGGCGCGGATCCTCAAGGCCGGCATCAGCCGCAGCCGCGAGCGGCTGGCCGATGCCAGCGCGGTGCAGTTCACCCGCCAGACCGCCGGGCTGGCCGGGGCGCTGAAGAAGATCGGCGGGCTGCAGGCGGGCTCGCGGCTGGACGGCCACGGCCACACCGAGGAGGTCAGCCACATGCTATTCGGCGAAGGCATGGGGTTCTCCGGCCTGTTCGCCACCCATCCGCCGCTGCTGGAACGCATCCGCGCGCTGGAGCCGGAGTTCGACGGCGCGCAGATGGAGCGGCTGCCGACGATGGTCGAGGCCAAGCGTGTGCTCGCCGAACGCTATCTGCATGCCTTCAGGGATTTCCCCTGGGCGCGCATCTATCGTGAGCCGAAGGGCTCGCAAAGCAACTACTGGCTCAA
>JBKBXH010000263.1:0-2626 GCA_046313655.1 Thermomonas sp.
GTCATCGTGGCGAGTGACAACTTCCACGGCCGCACGACCACGATCGTCGGTTTCAGCGACGATCCCCAGGCCCGCGCCGACTTCGGCCCCTACGCTCCCGGTTTCGTCACCGTGCCCTTCGGTGACGCCGCCGCGCTCGAGGCCTTCCTCGAGAAATGGCGTGCGCGCTGGCCGGAATGGGCGATCGCGCAGGTCTTCCTGGCACCGGCCGAGCGTCCGCTGGCGCAGGCCTGGCTGGCCCTGCGCGCGGAGCTGGCCGAAGCCGCCTGGGGCGGGGAGGATCCCACCCCGGGCGCGGCCAAGCTGGGCTGGTGGGAGCAGGAGCTGCACGGCTGGGCGCGCGGCGCGCGCCGGCATCCGCTGGGGCTGGCCCTGCAAAAGCAGCCGGTGGACTGGGCCGCGCTGGCGGCGGTGCTTCCGGCGTTGCGCCTGCGGCGGGTGCCGGAAGGCGACCGTGCCGCCACCCTGGCCGGGCTGGCGCCGCTGGCCGCGGTGCTGGCGCCGCTGTCGGCCCGCCTGTTCGCCGCTGCTGCCGCGTCCACGCCCGAGGCGATGGCGGACGCGCTGCTGGCCGAATGGGTGCTGCTGCTGCCGCAGCGCGGGGTGCCGGCGGCCGGTACCGCGCTCCCGGACTTGCTGGCATTGCCCGCGCTGCGCGCCGGGGCGCGGGCCGAACGCATCCACGCCGCGCTGGTCCGCGCCCGCCTGCGGCGGATGGCGGGCGGGCGCAGGCCGCCGATCCCCGCGCCGGTGGCGCTGCTGTCGGCCTGGCGCGCGGCGCGCGGCTGAACCACAGCGTTGCAGGGGCACTCACGCCCGGCCCGGTACAATGCCGCAATGCACAAGCCGCTGACTTCGCCGATCCTGCCCGACGTCGCCTTCGACACCGCCGCGCAAGCGCGTGCGCTGGACTGGGTGGGGATGGACGGCATGGCCCTGCCGATCCGCGTGCAGGGCGAGGACGGGCAGGCGCTGCTGGTGCCGGCCAGCGTGGACATCGCGGTGGACCTGCGCGATCCCGCCACCCGCGGCATCCACATGTCGCGCCTGTACCTGCAACTGCAGCAGGGCCTGGCCAGCGAGGCGCTGGGCGCGCCGTCGCTGCGCCGCCTGCTGGAGGCCTGCATCGCCTCGCAGAACGGCTTGGCCGGCCGCGCCCGCCTGCGCCTGCGCTACGACCAGCTGCTGCTACGGCGCGCGCTGCGCAGCGACAACGCCGGCTGGAAGCGCTATCCGGTCGAGGTCGAGGCGGAGCTGGCCGACGGCCACCTGCGCCTGGTGCTGGGGTTCGTGCTGGACTATTCCAGCACCTGCCCGGCGTCGGCGGCGCTGTCGCGGCAGGCCAATGCACAGCGCTTCGCCGCCGATTTCGCGGAGGCCAGCGCGGTCCCGGCCGATGCCGTGCGCGACTGGCTGGAAAGCCCGCGCGGACTGGCCGCCACCCCGCATGCCCAGCGCAGCCGCGCCGAGGTGCGGGTGGAACTGAAGCCGGCATTCGACGGCCTGCCGCTGGTCGCGCTGGTGGATGCGCTGGAGGCCGCGCTGGGTACCCCGCTGCAGACCGCGGTCAAGCGCGAGGACGAACAGGCCTTCGCGCAGGCCAATGCCGCCAACCTGATGTTCTGCGAGGACGCCGCGCGCCGGGTGGCCGCCGTGCTGGCCGCGGATGCCCGCATCGCCGCCTGGAGCGCGCGCGTGGCGCATCTGGAAAGCCTGCATCCGCACGACGCGGTGGCCAGCGTCAGCGGCCGCAACGGCTGACCGCCGCGCCGGCGACGCCGGCTATTGCCCGCGTTCGAGCACCCGCAGTGGGTCGATGCGCACATCGAACCGCGCCGCCAGGGATGCGCTTGCGAAGGGCCATCCGCGCCGCCGCGCGCCGTGGTGTCGGGGGTGCGTTGGCGTGATTGCGGCTATTGCCCGCGTTCGAGCACCCGCAGTGGGTCGATGCGCACATCGAACCAATTCATCCCCCAATGCAGGTGTGGCCCGGTGGCGCGCCCGGTGGCGCCGACCGCGCCGATCACCTGGCCCTGCCGGACCACGTCGCCCACCCGTACGTCGATCCGCGACAGGTGCAGGAAATTGCTGCTGATGCCGTGGCCATGGTCGAGCAGCACGGTGCCGCCGGTGAGATAGAGATCCGGGGCGGCGAAGGTCACCACGCCGCTGGCGGGGGCCTGTACCGGGGTGCCCGCGGGGGCGGCGATGTCCATGCCCGAATGCGGGGCGCCGGGGGTGTCGTCGTAGATCCGCTGGTTGCCGAAACGCCCGCTGATGCGGCCTTGCAGCGGCCACTGGAAGCGCTGGGCGAAGCCGGTTTCATCGCCATCGCGCTGGCGTGCGGCGACCACCCGGGCCTGTTCCTGCTCGATCCGGCGCGCGATCTCCGGCGGCGGATTCACCGTGGCCGGCGGGGCGCCGCGCACGCGCTCCAGCGGCCAGTCGCGCGGGGTCACTGCAATCCGCACCGGTTGCGCCGCCGCGCCGGGCGGCTGCACCGTCAGCTCCAGCGGGCCCGGTTCGTCGCGGCCCACGCCGAACACCACGCTGCCGTAAGCGGTGGGGCGCAGGCTGCGGCCGCGGTAGGACACCGTGCTGCCCGCGGGCACCTTGCCGATCACCA
>JBKBXH010000264.1:0-2618 GCA_046313655.1 Thermomonas sp.
TTCGGCTTCGGCCGCGAGGACATCTGGCATCCCGAGAAGGACATCTACTGGGGCTCCGAGAAGGAATGGCTGGGCCGCGACCGCTACGAGAGCGACGACAAGCCCGACTCGCTGGAGAACCCGCTGGCCGCGGTGCAGATGGGCCTGATTTACGTCAATCCGGAAGGCGTGGGCGGCAAGCCCGACCCGGCCAAGACCGCGCTGGAAGTGCGCGAGACCTTCAAGCGCATGGCCATGGACGACGAGGAGACCGCGGCCCTGACCGCCGGTGGCCACACCGTCGGCAAGGCCCACGGCAATGGCCGCGCCGACCGCCTGGGCCCCGACCCGGAAGGCGCCGACGTCGCCGAGCAGGGCCTGGGCTGGTCGAATCCCGACATGCAGGGCAAGGCCGCCAACGCCATGACCTCGGGCATCGAGGGCGCGTGGACGTCGAACCCGACCCAGTTCGACATGGGCTACTTCGACATGCTGTTCAACCACGAGTGGGAGCTGCGCAAGTCACCCGCCGGCGCCAACCAGTGGGAGCCGGTGGACATCAAGGAGGAGGACAAGCCGCTGGATCCGACGGATCCCACCAAGCGCCGCAACCCGATCATGACCGACGCCGACATGGCGATGAAGGTGGACCCGATCTACAACGCGATCTGCCGCAAGTTCATGGCCGATCCGGAGTACTTCAAGGACACCTTCGCGCGCGCCTGGTTCAAGCTCACCCACCGCGACATGGGCCCGAAGGCCCGCTACATCGGCCCGGACGTGCCGGCCGAGGACCTGATCTGGCAGGACCCGGTGCCGGCCGGCAACGCCCACTACGACGTGGCCGCGGTGAAGACGAAGATCGCCGCCAGCGGGCTGTCGGTGGCCGACATGGTCAGCACCGCCTGGGACAGCGCGCGCACCTACCGCGGCTCCGACATGCGCGGCGGCGCCAACGGCGCGCGCATCCGCCTGGCCCCGCAGAAGGACTGGGACGGCAACGAGCCGGCGCGGCTGGCGCGGGTGCTGGCGGTGCTGGAGCCGATCGCCCAGGCGTCCGGCGCCTCGCTGGCCGACGTCATCGTGCTGGCCGGCAACGTCGGGCTGGAACAGGCGATCAAGGCCGCCGGCTTCGACGTGCCGGTGCCGTTCTCGCCCGGCCGCGGCGATGCCAGCCAGGACCAGACCGACGTCGAATCGTTCGCTCCGCTGGAACCGCTGGCCGATGGCTACCGCAACTGGCTGAAGAAGAATTACGTGGTCAGCCCGGAAGAGCTGCTGCTGGACCGCACCCAGCTGATGGGCCTCACCGCGCCGGAGATGACCGTGCTGGTCGGTGGCATGCGCGTGCTGGGCACCAACCACGGCGGCAGCAAGCACGGCGTGTTCACCGACCGCGTTGGCGCGCTGACCAACGACTTCTTCGTCAACCTCACCGACATGGCCA
The DNA here is from genome assembly GCA_046313655.1 of Thermomonas sp. GTDB lineage: Bacteria > Pseudomonadota > Gammaproteobacteria > Xanthomonadales > Xanthomonadaceae > Thermomonas. The sequence continues at coordinate 1,427 of JBKBXH010000264.1, forward strand.
ACACCTGGGCCAAGGCCGGCGACCATTACGAAGTGCGCAACCGCAAGACCGGCGCGGTGAAGTGGACCGCCACCCGGGTGGACCTGGTATTCGGCTCCAACTCGATCCTACGCGGCTACGCCGAGGTGTACGCCCAGGACGACAACAAGGAGAAGTTCGTGCGCGACTTCGTGGCGGCTTGGACCAAGGTGATGGACGCCGACCGCTTCGACCTGCACGCCTGACCCCCCCGCAGGCAGCAATGGCAACGGCCGCGCAAGCGGCCGTTGCCATATGTGCGCCTCGCATCGCGCCGCCCGCGCCCTGCCCGGTGGCGGCAGGGCCTGCGTCAGCCCCGGGCCGATTGCGATTGCATCTGCATCCGCACCTGCGTCCGGATGGCGCCCTCCGTCCGCGGAAGTGCGCCGTCCACCCGATCAGCCCGCGACCGCTAGCGCCTGCGCGAGGTCGTCCCACAGGTCCTCGACGTCCTCGATGCCCACCGACAGCCGCAGCAGGCCGGGAGTGATGCCGGTCGCGGCCTTCACCGCGTCGTCCACCATGCGGTGGGTCAGGCCGGCCGGATGCTGGATCAGGGTATCCACCGAGCCGAGGCTGACCGCCGGCGTCATCACCTTCACTGCCGCCATCACGGCCGCCGCCGCGGCGTAGCCGCCGTGCAGCTCGAACGCCATCAGGCAGCCAGGGCCGTGCATCTGGCTGCCCACCAGGTGCGCAGCGTGCGCGCTCGCCAGGCCGGGATAGAACACCCGCGCCACCGCCGGATGCTGCTGCAGGCGCTGCGCCAGCACCTGCGCGTTCGCCTGCGCCGCCTCCACCCGCAGCTTCAGGGTCGGCAGCCCGCGATGCAGCAGGTAGGCGGCCAGCGGATGCAGCAGCGCGCCGGTGGCCGCGCGCACGGTGCGCAGCGGCGCCGCATGCGCCTCGTCGCAGCAGATGACCCCGGCGATCACGTCGCCATGGCCGCCGAGGAACTTGGTCGCGCTGTGCAGCACATAGGCGGCGCCGAACTCGGCCGGGCGCTGCAGCACCGGGGTGGCGAAGGTGGAATCCACCAGCACCGGCACGTCGCCGGCGGCCGCCACCACCGCGCGGATGTCCACCAGCTGCAGGGTCGGGTTGGCCGGGGTTTCGATCACCACCAGCGCGGTGTCCGCGCGGCGCCTGGCGGCGATCTCGCCGGCCTGCACGA
>JBKBXH010000265.1:0-2608 GCA_046313655.1 Thermomonas sp.
AGGCGCAGCGCGATCGGCGACAGCGCCAGCTCCTGGCCGGCGCGGGTCGCGCGCAACGCGGCCGGGTCCAGCACCAGGTCGGCGACCTGCAGCACGCCGCCGCCGACCTGGCGGCGGTCGCGCCGGATCAGCGCGTGCAGGCGCGCTTCCAGTTCGCGGATCGCGAACGGCTTGGTGAGGTAGTCGTCGGCCCCGGACGAGAGCCCACCGAGCTTGTCGTCGAGGGTGTCGCGCGCGGTCAGCATCAGGATCGGGGTGGCCTTGCGCGCCTCGTTGCGCAGGCGGCGGCAGACCTCCACGCCGTCCAGCCGCGGCAGCATCAGGTCCAGCACGATCGCGTCGTACGGGTTCTCCGCCGCCAGCCGATAGCCGTCCAGCCCGTCCATCGCGTAGTCCACCTCGAACCCGCGACCCTCCAGGTACTCGCCCACCATCTCGGAGATGTTGCGATTGTCCTCGACGATCAACACCAGCCCCGCCTGTCCGTTTTCACGCATGCCTACGACCTTGTCCGTCATGCTGGCACCATGCCCGGCCGCCGGTGGATGCTGCGTGAAGGGCTATCCTGCGCACCCCGGCCCCGCCACCCCCTGCCCGCCCCGACCGCCGATGCCCTACGCCCGCCTGCTCAGCCCGCTCCTGCTGGTGTTCTCCAACATCTTCATGACCTTCGCCTGGTACGGCCACCTCAAGGACCGCACCACCGCGTTGCCCAAGGTCATCCTGATGAGCTGGGGCATCGCGTTCTTCGAATACCTGCTGATGGTCCCGGCGAACCGGATCGGCAGCACGGTGTACAGCGCGCCACAGCTGAAGGGCATGCAGGAGGTCATCACCCTGCTGGTGTTCGCCGGCTTCTCCACCTGGTACCTGGGCCAGCCGCTGAAGTGGAACCACTGGGCCGGCTTCGCGCTGGTGGTGTGCGCGGCCTGGCTGATCTTCATGGAGTGAGCCCGCCGCCCGCGCTGGCCGCCGCTCAGAACGGGATCCTGCCGATCAGGATGTCCTTGTACATCACCCAGTCGCCGGCGAACGAATACAGCGGATGGCGGAAGGTGGCCGGGCGGTTTTTCTCGAAGAAGAAATGTCCGACCCAGGCAAAGGCGTAGCCGGAGACCAGCGCCGCCAGCAGCCACCACGGATTGGACTGCCGGAGCGCCAGCAGCACGAAGCCGATGGCCAGGCTGCTGCCGACGAAGTGCAGGCGCCGGCAGGTGCGGTTGCGGTGCTCGCCCAGGTAGAACGGGTAGAACTCGCGGAAGCTGGAGAAACGCGTGGCGTCGCCCATGGCGGGGAATCCTCTGGCATCTCTACGGGACGGGGCCGGTTCGCGGCTCCGTAGGGTCAGCAGCGGGATGGCCTGCGGCCGCATGCCGGCCGCCCGCTCATGGCTTGACAGACTCGCCACGAACGGGACGCGCCTCAGCCGGCCTCCCGCTCCTGCGCCGGGAGGCCCTGCCCGCCGGCCTTCTCGGCGGCCTTGGCCAGGTCCCAGTAGCGATCCTGCGCCGCCAGCGGCTGGCCGGCAAGGCCGCCGTCGGCGGCGGCCAGCGCCTCCATCGCGCGGAAGCGGCGCTCGAACTTGGCGTTCGCCCGGCGCAGCGCCGCGCCCACGTCCACCCGCGCATGCCGCGCGAGATTGGCGCAGACGAACAGCACGTCGCCGATCTCGTCCTCCAGGCGGTCGCGCGCGGCGGCATCGGCCGGATCGTCCGCGACCGCGGCGAACTCCGCGCGCACTTCCTCGATCTCCTCGTGCAGCTTGGCGATCACCGGCGCCGGGCCGGGCCAGTCGAAGCCGACCTTGGCCGCCTTGTGCTGCAGCTTCACCGCACGCAGCCACTCCGGCAGGCCCCGCGAAATGCCGGCCAGCGCGGAGGCGTCCGCCTCGCCCTTGGCCGCGCGCTCGGCGCGCTTGATGGCCTCCCAGCCCTGCAGCACCGCGCCCGCGTCGCCGGCCTGCGCGGTACCGAACACGTGCGGGTGCCGGCGCACCATCTTGTCGCAGATCGCCGCCACCACGTCCGCGAAGGCGAACGCGCCGGCCTCCTCGGCCATGCGCGCATGGAACACCACCTGCAGCAGCAGGTCGCCCAGCTCGTCCTTCAGGTCGTGCAGGTCGCCGCGGTCGATCGCATCGGCGACCTCATAGGCCTCCTCGATGGTGTACGGCGCGATGCTGGCGAAGGTCTGCGCGAGGTCCCACGGGCAACCGCCGTCGGGGTCGCGCAGGCGCGCCATGATCACCAGCAGGCTGCGGATGTCGCGCGGATCGGCGGGCGTGTCGGTCATGCGGGCAAGTGGGCAGGCAGGGCGGGATCGCCGACGGCGATGAAGTCGCCGTTGAGCAGGGTGTCGCGCTGGTTGTAGCGCAGCGGGCGGCCGCGCGCATCCAGCACCGCGCCGCCGGCGGCCTCCACGATCGCCTGCCCGGCCGCGGTGTCCCATTCGCTGGTCGGGCCGAAGCGCGGGTAGAGGTCGATCGCGCCCTCCGCGATCCGGCAGAACTTCAGCGCCGAGCCGCAGCCGACCACCTCGCTGCCGGGCAGCGCATCCAGCAGCGCCTGCGTGCGCGCGTCGCGGTGCGAGCGGCTGGCGGCGATCCGCA
>JBKBXH010000266.1:0-2606 GCA_046313655.1 Thermomonas sp.
AGCATGCTGGGGCAGCTGCAGATGTGGCGCGCCGCGGTGGGCATGGCCGGGCAGGCCGCGCCCGCGGCCGCGCCCGCGGGCCCGGTGCTGCCCACCCAGGACCTGATGTCGATCCTGTCGCTGATGCAGCACGACACCAGCGCCGCGTTCATGCCGTCCGCGTCGGGCGAAGAAGCTTCGCTGGCGGCGCAGCTGCGCCAGCAGATGGCACAGAGTGCGCGCAAGCTGGGCGTCACCGGCGACAACCTCAACCTGGACGGGCTGGACGGCGACGCGGTGGACCTGGTCGCGCTGCTGTTCGACGTGCTGCTGGACGGCCCGCAATACGACAACCGCATCCGCCAGAAGATCGGGCGCATGCTGGTGCCCTACGTGAAGGTGGCGGTCAAGGACCGGCGCATGTTCCTGTACAAGGAACATCCGGCGCGGCGCCTGCTCAACACCGTGGCCGAGGCCTGCGAGGGCAACCGCGGCGAGGCGCCGCAGGAGCGCGAGCTGCTCAACCACGTCGATCACACCATCGACCGCCTGGTGGCGGAGTTCAACGAGGATGTGGCGATCTTCGAGACGCTGGAGCAGGAGCTGCGCGCCTACATGGCCCAGCACCGCAAGCGCTTCGAGCTCGCCGAGAAACGCAGCGCCGAGGCCCAGCGCGGCCGCGAGCGCCTGGAGCAGGCGCGCGCCAGCGTGCAGGCCGACCTGGAATGGCACCGCGGCAACCGTGCCCTGCCGCCGGTGCTGGAGGATTTCGTCTCCAAGCACGCCGCCCACCACCTGGTGCAGATGGCGCTGCGCGACGGCAAGGGGTCGCCGCGCTACGACAGCGCCAGGCGCGCCATCGACGCCGTGGTGGCGGCGTTCGACCGCGCGGTCGAGCGCAAGCCGCTGGACCCGGCGCGGCCGCTGCCCGAGGCCGAGCTGCTGGCGATGCTGGCCAGCGCCGGCTGCATCGGCGATGCCGGCGAGGCGGCGCTGGATGCGCTGAACGATGCCCTGGCCCGGCTGGCGGCCGGCGAGCCTGCGCGGCAGGCCGATCCGCGCATGCCGGCGCAGGCGGTCGCGCCGGAACCGCCCGCGCCGGAGTCGGAGCCGCACCTGGAAGTGGTGGCGGGGACCGCCGGGCTGGATTACGACGCCGCCATGCTGGCGCGCATCCGCAAGCTGCAGGTCGGCAGCTGGGTGCAGCTGCAGGCCGGCGACGGCCATTTCGCGCCGGCGAAGGTGTCGTGGATCAGCCCGATCTCCTCGCGCCTGCTGCTGGTGAACCGGCGCGGCATCCGCGTGCTGGTGGCCTCGGTGGAGGAGCTGGCGGTGATGGCCAAGCTGGGCAAGGTGATCGTGCGCGAGGCCGCCACCGCGTTCGAGGATGCCATGCACCAGGTGGCCGATCGCCTGCAGAGCGTGGCGGCCAAGCCCTGAGCCACGCCTGATCCGCCGCTCATCCATCCCCGCGACATCGCCGGCGCGGCTTGCCGCTGCGGCGGGCGCCGGCTAGCCTGCACGCATGCAGACTCAGGTTCGTGTATTGGTCCACGGTGCCACCGGCAGGATGGGGCAGGCGTTGTTGCGCCTGTGTCGCGAGGAATCCAGCGGATGCGAGGTGGTCGCGGCGGTCGCGCGCAAGGTCGGCGCGCGCGTGGTCGAGGGCGTGCCGCATTTCACCGCCGCCGAGCTGGCCGGCGTTCCCGCGTTCGATGTCGCCATCGATTTCAGCCTGCCGGAAGGGTTCGATGCGGTGCTCGCGCTATGCGAGGCGCGTGGCGCGGCGCTGGTCTCCGGCACCACGGGCCTGTCTGATGCGCAGAAGGCGCGGCTGGATGCGGCGGCCGCGCATATTCCGCTGGTCTGGGCCAGCAACTTCAGCCTCGGGGTGGCGGTGCTGCACGATCTGGTCGCGCGCGCGTCGGCCCTGCTGCCGGGTTGGGACTGCGACATCGTCGAGGCCCACCACACCCGCAAGCTGGATGCGCCCTCGGGCACCGCGTTGACCTTGGGGGCGGCCGCGCAAACCGGCGGCGCGCGCCCGCACTACGCCTCGATCCGCGCCGGCGACATCGTCGGCGAGCACCTGGTGCAGTTCGCCACTGCCGGCGAGCGCATCGAGCTGGTGCATCGCGCCAGCAACCGCGACATCTTCGCGCGCGGCGCGTTGCACGCGGCGCGCCGCCTGAATGGGCGTGCGCCGGGCCGCTACCGGGTCGCCGACCTGATTTGAAGGCCTCGCGAAGGCTGGCGCCGGCCGCCGCGCGCCGGTACAATTCCGGTTCGCCTGAACCCCTCCAGCTCCGAACCGGCATCGCCGCTTCGGCGCTTTTTTGCAACCCGACGCAAGGCGACGCACTTGAATATTCCCGCCATCCTCGCGCTTGAAGACGGCACTGTCTTCGAGGGCATTTCCGTGGGCGCCCCCGGCCTGGCCGTGGGCGAAGCGGTGTTCAACACCGCGATGACCGGTTACCAGGAAATCCTGACCGACCCGTCCTACGCCCGCCAGCTGGTCACCCTGACCTATCCGCACATCGGCAACACCGGTTGCACCGAGCAGGACGACGAGGCCGCCTAGGCCTGGGCCGCCGGCCTGATCGTGCGCGACGTGCCGCGCCGCC
>JBKBXH010000267.1:0-2601 GCA_046313655.1 Thermomonas sp.
GGGGCCTCGGTGCCCTCGAAGCCAGGGTAGTCCACGATCGACAGGTAGCCGGTGGCGCGCAGGCCGGCCTGGATCGAATCCACCAGCAGCAGGCTGCCGTGGGCGTGGGTGAGGGCGCGCGCGGCGTTGTAGAAGTCCACCGGCACGCTGCGGCCGGGGTCGCCTTCGCCCATCACCGGCTCCAGGAACATCGCCTCGATGAACCAGCCGTTGGCATCGGCATCAGCGAACACCTTGCGCAGGGCGTCGATGTCGTACGGCGGCACCGCGATCACCGAATCCTCGCCGCGGAAGCTGGCCAGGTGCTGCAGGTAGGTCTTGCGGGTGGAGTCGGAATACAGCGCGGGGCGCTCGGTGCGGCCGTGGAAGGCGCCCTTCACCACCAGCCGCTTGATGGTCTTGCCGGCGTGGCGGGCGCCGGGGTCGGTCTGGGTCTTGGCGTTGGCATCCACGATGCGCGAGGCCAGCGACACCGATTCCGAACCGGAGTTCAGGCACATGAAGGACGCGTACGGGCAGCCGCCGCCATCCTTGGAAGCGCGCGTTTGGCCGATCTCGCGGCGCATGGCGTTGGAGAAGCGCAGCTGTGCCACGTGCGGGGTCATGATGTTGGCCATCGCCTGCGGGCGCGCCATCGCCGCGATCACCGCCGCCGGCGCGTGGCCAAGGCCGAGCATGCCGTAGCCGCCGGTGTCGTACAGCACCGCGCCCTTCAGGGTGACGATCCACGGGCCGCGCGCGGCCAGCGCCACGTAGGGGTTGGCGTTGTCCTGCGAGTAGAAGTTGACGAAGCCTTCCTGCACCTTCGCGCGCTGGGCGTCCTCGTCCAGCTCCAGCAGTTCGGGGAACTCGGCGCGCACGCTGGCGTATTCCGCGGCGGCGGCGGCGATGGCCTCGCCCAGCTGCGGATCGCGCGCGGCGAAGTCGAGCACGGTGGCGTCGTCCAGCCCGGTGGTGCGCAGGCCGCCGTGGGCGCGCAGGGGGGCGAGGGTGTCGATCAGGCGCATGAAGGTCTCCCGTCCGGGGCCATGGCCGCGGGCGGCGGCCGGCCAAAGCTTCATTATCCGGGGATGCAGGTCATTCGGTAGGGTGGATTCGCCTTGAATGACGAGCAATTTGGGCGAATCGACGTTATGCTTCGTCGATATGCGAATCTCCGCCGCCGACGAACAGCTGCTGTCCCTGCTCCGCGAGGACGCCCGCGCCGCCACCGCCGACATCGCCCGCCGCCTGGGCCTGTCGCGCACCACCGTGCAGAACCGGATCGCCCGCCTGGAGCAGCAGGGGGTGATCCGCGGCTACACCGTGCGCATCGACGACGAGCTGGAGCGCAACCGCATCCGCGCGCACATCCTCATCACCCTGCGCCCGAAGCAGATGGCGGCGGTGGTGAAGTCGCTGCAGGGCATGCACGAGGTGCGGGTGCTGTATTCGATCAGCGGCGACAACGACCTGATCGCGCTGGCGGTCACCGCCACGGTGGGCGAGATGGACGTGCTGACCGACCGCATCGGCGCGATCGACGGGGTGGAGCGCACCAATACCTCGATCATCCTTTCGACCAAGTTCGAGCGCTGAGGCCCCACGATCCGGGGTGGCGGGCAACGGGCAGCGCCCGCGGGGCCGCCCTACAATGCGCGGTCCCGAACCGCCGCCGCACGCCGTTGAAGACCTCCGATTTCCACTACGACCTCCCGCCCGAGCTGATCGCGCAGGCGCCGCTGGCCGAGCGTTCCGCCAGCCGCCTGCTGCACGTGCCGCCGGGCGCGGCGCCGTTCGCCGACCTGCACGTGCGCGACTTGCCGTCGCTGCTACAGCCGGGGGACCTGCTGGTGTTCAACGACACCCGGGTGATCCCGGCGCGGCTGTTCGGCGCCAAGGCCACCGGCGGGCGGGTGGAGATCCTGATCGAGCGGCTGCTGCCAGGCAACGCCGCGCGTGCGCAGCTGGGCGTGAGCAAGCCGCCGCAGGTGGGCAGCCGGATCGCGCTCGACGCCGGCGGCGAGGCCGAGGTGGTGGCGCGCTTCGACGACGGCTTCTGGGAGCTGCACTTCCACGTGGACGGGGCACTGGCGGACTGGCTGCAGCATGCCGGCCAGCTGCCGCTGCCGCCTTACATCGAGCGCCTGCCGGACAAGGCCGATGCCGAGCGCTACCAGACCGTGTTCGCGCGCGAGGCCGGGGCGGTGGCCGCGCCCACCGCCGGCCTGCATTTCGACGCCCCGCTGCTGGAGGCGCTGCGCGCGCGCGGCATCGGGATCGGCCACATCACCCTGCACGTCGGTGCCGGCACCTTCCAGCCGGTGCGGGTGGACGACGTGCACGCCCACCGCATGCACAGCGAGTGGATCAACGTCGGTGCCGAGCTGGTGACCCAGGTGCGCCGCACCCGCGCCGCCGGCGGCCGGGTCATCGCGGTGGGCACCACCGTGGTGCGCGCGCTGGAGAGCGCGATGGTGGGCGACGCGCTGCAGCCGTTCGCCGGCGACACCAGCATCTTCATCTTCCCCGGCTACCGCATCCGTAGCATCGATGCGCTGCTGACCAACTTCCACCTACCGGAGAGCACGCTGCTGATGCTGGTGTCCGCGTTCGCCGGCA
>JBKBXH010000268.1:0-2601 GCA_046313655.1 Thermomonas sp.
GGTGTTCCGGCATTTCCTCGCGGAATACGCGGCCGGCCGCACGCCGAACCCGGACGTGCTGTGCAACCGCGAGATCAAGTTCAAGCATTTCCTCGATGCCGCGCGCGAACTCGGCGCCGAGGCCATCGCCACCGGCCACTACGCGCGGGTGCAGCGCCAGGGCGACGCCTTCCGGCTGCTGCGCGCGCTCGACCGCGGCAAGGACCAGAGCTACTTCCTGCACCAGCTGGGACAGGCGCAGCTGGCCGCCACCCGCTTCCCGCTGGGCGAGCTGCGCAAGCACGACGTGCGCGCGATCGCCGCCGCCCACGGCCTGCGCACCGCAGGCAAGAAGGACTCCACCGGCATCTGCTTCATCGGCGAACGCGATTTCCGCAGCTTCCTGGCGCAGTACCTGCCGGCCCGGGAAGGCGAGATGCGCACCCCCGACGGCACCCGCATCGGCCCCCATCCCGGGGTGTTCTATTTCACCCTCGGCCAGCGCGAAGGTCTGAACATCGGCGGCGTGCGCGGGCGCCCGCAGGCGCCGTGGTTCGTGGTGGCCAAGGACGTGGCGCGCAACCTGCTGTACGTGGACCAGGGCCACGACAGCCCGTGGCTGCTGTCGCACGCCCTGCGCAGCGAGCCGGCGCACTGGGTGGCCGGGGCGCCCCCGGCGACGCGCTTTTCCTGCACCGCGCAGACCCGCTACCGCCAACCGGACGAACCCTGCGCGGTCGAGGTCCGCGACGACGGCAGCCTGTCGGTGCGTTTCGCGCGCCCGCAGCGCGCGGTCACGCCCGGCCAATCGGTGGTGCTCTACGATGGCGAGACGTGCCTGGGCGGCGCCGTGATCGCCGCCACCGACGCCCCCGTTCCCGAACCGAAACCGTGAAGACCGCATGACCCATCCCTACCAAGACCGCGTGCTGGCCCTGGCCGGGCTGCTGCAGGCGTTGGCGCAGGTGCGCCGGATCGCCGACACCGGCCAATCCGACCAGGTGCAGGTGCAGACCGCGCTGGAAAGCGTGTTCCGGATCGACGCCCGCGATACCGAGAGCGTATTCGGCAGCGCGCGCGAGCTGCGCATCGGCCTGCGCCAGCTGCGCGACTACCTCGCCAACGGCAGCAAGGACGAAGCGCTGGGCAAGCTCGCGCTGGCCGTGCTGCAGCTGGAGCGCCGCTTCATCCGCAACGCCGCGCTGGCGGACAAGGTGCAGGCCGGGCTGCGCCGGATCGCGCCGCGCGCGGATGACATCGGCAGCACGCATCCGGACGTGATCGCCGACCTCGCCCGCCTCTACGCCGACACCCTCAGCACCCTGCGCCCGCGGGTGATGGTGCAAGGCAATCCGCACTACCTCGGGCAGGCCGGGGTGGTTGCCGAGATCCGTGCCCTGCTGCTGGCCGCCCTGCGCGCCGCCGTGCTGTGGCGCCAACTCGGCGGCAGCCTGTGGGATTTCGTGTTCGCCCGCCGCCAGATGGCGGCCGCGCTGGATGCGCTGCTGGGGTGATGGATCGCATCGCCGCCGGGGACGCCGGCGCGCGCGGCAGCCCGCTGGCATCGGGCAACTACCAAACGAAAACGCCCGGCATCGCTGCCGGGCGTTTCATCGTGCGGAATCAATGGATGGCGATCAGGCCGCGACCGAATCCGCAACCTGCCGGTACTCCTCGATCCGGTCGAAGTTCATGTAGCGGTAGATGGCGTCGCCATTGGCATTGATGACGCCGATGTCCGCCATGTATTCCTCGCGGGTCGGGATGCGGCCCAGGCGCGCGCAGATCGCCGCCAGTTCCGCCGAGCCGAGGTACACGTCGGTGTTGCGGCCGAGGCGGTTCGGGAAGTTGCGGGTCGAGGTGGACATCGCGGTGCTGCCCTCGCGGATCTGCGCCTGGTTGCCCATGCACAGCGAACAGCCCGGCATCTCCATGCGCGCGCCGGCGGTGCCGAAGGTGCCGTAGTGGCCCTCGTTGGTCAGCTCGGCGGCGTCCATCTTGGTGGGCGGCGCGATCCCCAGGCGGGTCGGGATGTCGCGCTTGCCCTCCAGCAGCTTGGCCGCGGCGCGGAAGTGGCCGATGTTGGTCATGCACGAGCCGATGAACACCTCGTCGATCTTGGCGCCGGCCACGTCGGACAGGGTCCTGGCATCGTCCGGGTCGTTCGGGCAGCACACGATCGGCTCGACGATCTCGTCCATGTCGATCTCGATCACCGCCGCGTACTCGGCGTCGGCATCCGGCTCCAGCAGCTGCGGGTCGGCCAGCCACGCCTCCATCTTGGCGATGCGGCGCTGCAGGGTGCGGGCGTCCTGGTAGCCCTCCGCGATCATCCACTTCAGCAGGGTGATGTTGCTCGTGAGGTATTCGATGATCGGGGCCTTGTCCAGACGCACGGTGCAGGCGGCGGCGGAGCGCTCGGCGGAGGCGTCGGCCAGCTCGAACGCCTGCTCCACCTTGAGGTCGGGCAGGCCTTCGATCTCGAGGATGCGGCCGGAGAAGATGTTCTTCTTGCCCTGCTTGGCGACCGTCAGCAGGCCCTGCTTGATCGCGTACAGCGGGATCGCGTGCACCAGGTCACGCAGGGTGACGCCCGGCTGCAGCTTGCCCTTGAAGCGCACC
>JBKBXH010000269.1:0-2580 GCA_046313655.1 Thermomonas sp.
CTCTTGCGCATGTCCGTCCTCTCTGGATGACGGACTCTACCTAGCTTCGAGTGGTACGGCTTGACGGGGGCAGGTCACACCAACCCGAGGCGCTGGACGGAATCTCCCGCCACTGGCGCAGATAGCAAAAACCCCCGGGAGGCCGGGGGTTCTGCGTGGCGGCGGCGGATGCCGGCGCGGGAGTTGGTCGGGGTAGCCGGATTTGAACCGACGACCACTTGTCCCCCAGACAAGTGCGCTACCAGGCTGCGCTATACCCCGAAGAGGCCGCGCATTATACCCGATGCGCGTGGCCGTGGATGCCTTGCGGCATCAGCGGCGCAGCAGTTGCAGCACTTCCTCCAGCTCGGCGCGCACCTGGCGCACGATCTGGTGGCTGAGCGCCGACTCCTGCTTGGCGCCCTCGCCTTCCAGCCGCAGGCGGGCGCCGCCGATGGTGTAGCCCTGTTCGTACAGCAGGCTGCGGATCTGGCGCACCATCAGCACGTCGTGGCGCTGGTAGTAGCGGCGGTTGCCGCGGCGCTTGGACGGTTCAAGGCTGGGGAACTCGGTCTCCCAGTAGCGCAGCACGTGCGGCTTCACGTCGCACAGCTCGCTGACCTCGCCGATGGTGAAATAGCGCTTGGCCGGGATCGGCGGGAGTTCGCGGTTGCTGCCGGGGTCAAGCATGCGCCGCCCCCGTGTAGGCCTCGACCCGCTCCTTCAGCTTCTGGCCCGGGCGGAAGGTCACCACGGTGCGCGCGGTGATCGGGATTTCCTCGCCGGTCTTCGGATTGCGGCCGGGGCGCGGGTTCTTGCGGCGCAGGTCGAAGTTGCCGAAGCCAGAGAGCTTCACCTGCCGCCCCTGCTCCAATGCCTGGCGCAGGACATCGAAGAAGGCATCGACGAATTCCTTCGCCTCGCGCTTGTTCAAGCCCACGTCCTCGTAGATGCGTTCGGCCATTTCGGCCTTGGTCAATGCCATCGTCGCCCCCTGTCAGCTACGGATGACCGCGCCGTGCCGTTCACCGAGTGCGGCCACCACGGCCATCACCACGGCGTCCACGTCGCGGTCGGTCAGCGTGCGCGATTCGTCCTGCAAAATCAAGGCCATGGCCAGACTCTTGCAACCGGTTTCGATGCCCTTCCCGGCGTAACGGTCGAACAGTTCGACCTGCCGCAGCAGCGGCCCGGCAGCGGCCTCGACGGTGGCGCGCACGGCTGCCCACGGCACTGTCTCGGCCACCACCACGGCGAGGTCACGGCGCACCGACGGGAACCGCGACAGCGCGCGCGCGCGCGGCAGCGGACGCGCCAGCAGCGGCGCCAGCATGAGTTCGAAGGCATAGACATCGGCCTCCAGCCCCAGCGCCTGCGTGAGGTGCGGATGCAGCTGGCCGATCCAACCGATGCGCTCGCCGTCGCGGTAAACCCCGGCGCTGCGGCCCGGATGCGCGTGCGCCGGTGCCTCCGCGCGGTAGTCGAGCACCGCACCGCAGAGCGCGGCCACGCTCTCGAGGTCGCCCTTGAGGTCGTGGAAGTCCAACGCACGCGCTGGCGCGCCCCACTGCTCGGCGCGCGCATCGCCGCAGGCCACCGCCGCCAGGCAGGCGGTCTCGCGCGGCGCGCCGCCGGCCTCGGCGTGGAAGGTCTTGCCAAGTTCGAACAGCCGCACCCGCGCCTGCTGGCGCGCGCGGTTGCGCGCCAGCGCCTGCACCAGCCCGGGCAGCAGCGCGGTGCGCATCACCCCGAGTTCGGCGCTGAGCGGGTTGGCCAGCGCCACCGCGCCGGCCTGCGCCTGCCAGGTGTCCAGCAGCGCGGCGTCCACGAAGGCGTAGTTGATCGCCTCCAGATAGTCGCGGGCGACCAGCTGGCGACGCAGTTCGGGGGCGGCGACGCGCGCCTCGGTCGGCTGCACCAGCCGGGTGGCGCCGCCCGGCAGGGTCGCCGGGATCGCGTCGTAGCCGTGGATGCGCGCCACTTCCTCGATCAGGTCTTCCTCCAGCGCGAGGTCGAAGCGGCGGCTCGGCGGCGTCACCCGCCAGCCGTCGGCGCAGTCCTCCACCGCCAGACCCAGCGCGGCGAGGATGCGCGCCACTTCGGCATCCGCCACCTGCACCCCAAGCACCCGCGCCAGCCGCGCACGGCGCAGCAGGATCGGCCGCGGCTGCGGCAGGTGTTCCGGCAGCACCGCCTCCACCACCGGACCGGGATGGCCGCCGGCAACGGCGAGGATGAGCCGGGTGGCGTACTCCACCGCGATCCGCGGCAGCTCGGGATCGACCCCGCGCTCGAAGCGGTGGCCGGCATCGGTATGCAGACCGAGCTTGCGGCTGCGGCCGATGATCGCGGCCGGCGCGAAGTGGGCGGCCTCGAGGAACACGTGGCGGGTGGCCTCGCCGACCTTGGTATCGTCGCCACCCATGATCCCGGCCAGGCCGACCGCGCGGTCGGCGTCGGTGATGACCAGGAACTGCGGGTCCAGGCGCGCCTCCTGCCCGTTGAGCAGGCGCAGGACCTCGCCGTCGCGCGCATGGCGCACGCCGATCGGCCCACGCAACAGGTCGCGGTCGTAGGCATGCATCGGCTGCCCGAGTTCCA
>JBKBXH010000270.1:0-2576 GCA_046313655.1 Thermomonas sp.
CACCAGCGCGAGCGCGAAGGCCGCGCGGCGGCGAGGGGTTGGCGGCAGGGCGTCCCGGGACGGCATGCGCGGAGTGTCGCGGCAGCCCGCGCGCGAGGCAAGCCGGCCCGCGCGCCCGCTACTCCGCATGGCGGGCCGGGATCAAGGCTGCCAGCCGTAGCTGAGCTTGATGAACAGGCTCCGGGTATCGCCGAACAGGGCGGGGTGGTCGTCGTCGAGGAAGCCACCCCAGGCGCCGCCGGCGTACAGCGCGGTGTGCGGGTTGATCTTGTAGGAATAGACCAGCTGCGCGGCGCGGTCGCGGGCGTGCTGGTTGACGGTATCGGTGTACAGCGCCTGGTTGCGCTCCACGTTGCTGCCCTGCAGGGTCAGGCGCAGGCGCTGGCGCGGGGTGAGCTGCCAGCTGCCGCCGAGGTTGGCGATGTTGGCGGTGAACGCGGTGCCGCCGTCGCGGTGCATGCGCTGGTGCACGAGGTCCCAGTTCAGGTTGATGCCGCGCGCGACATCGGCCTCGCCGTTGAGGTTCAGCAGCAGGCGCTGGCCCAGGCGCGATCCGGTCAGGTCGAGCACGCGCCCGGCGTTCGCGGTCAGGCCCAGACGCACGTTGGGCAGCGGCCACAGCCCGGCGAACAGCGAGAGGTCGTGTTCGTGGAACAGGGACCCGTTCCAGAAGCGGGTGCGCGCCAGCGGCGCGAGGCTGAATCCGCTGCGCATCGGGCCCTGGACCGTCAGGTTCAGCTTGAAGTCGCGCTGCAGCAGCTGCCCGTCGAAGCGCGTGCTGGTGCCGCCGCTGGCAGCCAGGCTGATGCGGTTGAACGCGGCATCGTCGCGGTACCAGACGCGGCTTCCGGACAGCGCGCTGCGGCGGTAGCCGACCTGGCCGATGAAGCCGAGGTCGGCGCGGAAGCCGGGGTCGATGTCCACGTGCAGGGCGTTGAAGCCCCAGTTGCGGTTGCCGTAGTTGTACTGCACCTGCCAGGCATTGCCGGACGGACGCGGATTGCCGCCGAGCGCGTCGGAATAGGCGTCCACGATCGCCTGCGGATAGCGCGAGTCGCTGTGCAGCAGCTGCGCCGACAGGGTGTGGCCGCCCTGCTGCCAGCGCGCATCCAGCCCGGCCACGCCGTTGTCGTAGCCCTCGCCGCGGCGGAAGGTGCCGATCACGCCGACGCTGGCGTGCTGGTTGAAGTCGTAGCGGTAGCGGCCGACCGCCACGTCGGCCTGCTGGTCCAGCGATTCGAAGCTGGAGCCCAGCACGCCCGGCACCAGCAGCTGCGTGGTGGCGTCGCGCGCCAGCAGCGCGCCGTAGGTGCTGCCGTCGCTGCGCCCGGTGATCCGCAGGCCGAAATCGGGGTCCGCGATCTGGCGGGTGTAGAGCACGTTCAGCGGGGTGGTGAAGTAATCCGCGCCCTCCAGGAAGAACGGCCGCTTCTCCTGGTAGAACAGGGCGAAGCCGTCGTTGAAGTTGACCTGCAGCTGGTCGGTCTCGACCTGCGAGAAGTCCGGGTTGAGGGTGGCGTTGAGCGTCATCGCCGGCGAGGGCGCCCAGCTCACGTCCAGCCCCGGTGAGACCTTGGAATCGGCCTTGCCCCAGGGCGTGCCGGCGGCATCGCGGGTCTGGCCGAGGCCGGCGGTGAGGGTGGGCACGATCTCGAGGTTGCGGCCCTGGTGCACGCCCTCCATCCCGGTGTACTGGCCCCATTCGCACTGGAAGCAGCGCGAGTCGCGCGGCACCCGGTGGCTGGTCAGCTGGTGGCGCTTGTCGCGCGGCCAGTTGCGGAACAGCGAGATGCCCCAGCGCTGCAGGCCGCCGCTGCGCGGGAAGCGCAGGGTCGAGAACGGGATCCGGATCTCCACGTCGTAGCCGGTCGCGGTGAGCCGCCCGGCGCTCTCCCACAAGCCGTCCCAGCTCGGGTCTTCCTGGTTTTCGGTATTGCTCTCGTCGCGGATCAGGTCGGCCTGCACGCCCAGCAGGTTGACGATCAGCTCGTAGCCGCGGCGGTGGTCGTTGAAGGTGTCCAGGAACACGCCTACCCAGTCGTCGTTGAAGGCGCTATCGCGGTCGCGCAGGTGGGCCTGGATGCGCGCGGGGTCCGGGTCCTCGGCATGGAAGGCGAAGTACAGCGCGTCGCGGTCGTAGCCGATGCGCACGGTGGTCCTCGCCGGCGCCGGGGTGTTGTCGCCGGGCTGGATGTCGTAGGCGATCTCCTGCACCAGCGCGCCCTGCCAGGCCGCGTCGTCGAGCTTGCCATCGATCACGATCGGCCCGTGCAGCAGCGGGATGCGGCCGCCGGAGACGTAGGCCGGCGGCGGCGCGGGGTCTTGCGCGCGGGCGCGGGCGGAGGCGTGGGCCTGGGCGAACGGGGCGCACAGCAGCAGGGCGGCGATCAGGGCATGCGGTTTCAAGCGGGGCGTCCAAGCGGAAGGGTTGGGTGGTGCGGGCAGGGATGCCGCGAGCGCCGCCACGGTTGCCATGACCGATGGCAGGGGTGGCGACGGTTCCGGCCGGCGGGGCGGGCACGATGCCCGCGGAGCACGCGCGCCCGAAGTGCCGCCGGTGGGTGCGACCTTCGGCA
>JBKBXH010000271.1:0-2565 GCA_046313655.1 Thermomonas sp.
CCCGCGCTGGCCTGCCTGACGGTGGACGGCCACGATCCGAAGCCGGGCGTGCTGGAGGCGATGGCCGTGCCGCCGCGCACCCGCATACTGGCCGCCTCGGCCTGCACCGGCAAGGACGGCCTTGCGATCGCGGTGCACGACTACATGACCGACGGCAGCGGCAGCGGCGAGGTCAGCCTCGACGTGGCCGGGCAGCCGTCGCAGGTGCTGGCGGTGGAACGCACCGGCACCCGCTGGAACATCCTCGGGAAGGCGCAGGGCGCGCGCTAGCCGGACCTGCCAGCGCGCGCCCGCACCGGGCGATGGCGCTAACGCGCCGTCACTTCTTCACCGGGGGCGCCGGCAGCTGCGGCGCGGCCGGCGGCATCGGCGGGCGGTGCATGCCGCCGTGCATCGGCCGGCAGACCTCGCCCATCTTCGCGAACTCGTCGCGGCTCAACTGGCCGTCCTTGTTGGTGTCGGCCTTGTCGAAGCACTCGGCGCGCATCTTCTCCATCTTTTCCTTCCACTGCGGGTCCATCGCACGCGCGCCACCCGGGCCCTTCGGGCCGTCCGCGCCGCGGCCGCGCCAAGCCGGCAATTCGTCCGCGGTCAGCTTGCCGTCCTTGTTCTTGTCGAGCTGATCGAACCTGGCCGCCAGGCGCGGGTACTTGGCCGCTTCCTCGCGGGTGATCACGCCGTCGCCATTGGCATCGGCCTTCATCATCGGCGAGGCGGGCGGCGGCGGCGGCGCGCTCTGCGCCAGGGCCAGGCCGGATACGGCGGTCGTGGCCAGGGCCAGGACCAGCAGCTGCAACTTCTTCATCGTGTCTCCTCCACCCGGCACCAGTTCCGGGGTGCTGGTGGAAACGCCCCGCACGCATCGCGGTTGACCGCGCATCCCTGCGCGCGGCTGAACGCCGGCGCTATGCTGCGCGCATGGGCGGCAACGACGACAACCTGCGGCTGTTCCACAGCACCCCGCATCCCTGCGGCTACTGGCCGGGACGCCAGGCCCGCGACCTGGTGCTGGACCCGCGCGACCCGCGCCTGGCCGCGCTGTATCCGATGGCGCTGCAATGGGGCTTCCGCCGTTCCGGCGACATCGTGTACCGCCCCAGCTGCGGCAGCTGCCAGGCCTGCGTGCCGGTGCGGATCCCGGTGGCCGCGTTCCAGCCGGACCGCAGCCAGCGCCGCTGCCTGGCGCGGAATGCCGACATCGATGCCCACATCGTGCACCCGGCCTGCAACGACGAATACCTGCGCCTGTACCAGCGCTATCTGGCGTTCCGCCATCCCGGCGGCGGCATGGACGGGCACGGCGCGCACGAGTTCGAGCAGTTCCTGATCGGCAGCTGGAACGAGAGCCGGTTCCTGGAGCTGCGCGAGCGCGACAGCCACCGGCTGCTGGCGGTGGCGGTCACCGACCTGGCCGAGGATGCGCTGTCGGCGGTCTATACCTTCTACGACCAGGACCAGGCCGCGCGCGGATTGGGCACGCTGGGCATCCTGCAGCAGCTGGAATGGGCGCGTCGCAGTGGGCGCGGCCACCTGTACCTCGGCTACTGGATCGCCGGCCATCCGAAGATGGACTACAAGCGCCGCTTCCATCCGCTGCAGGCATTCGACGGCCGCAGCTGGCGGCCGTTGCAGGTCGCCCCGGGCGATACCCCGGAGGGCGGAACACGCAGGCGTTCGCCCTGAGCCTGCCGAGGGGCGCCAGGCTCAGCACCGGAGCGGTTCCCGTTCATGGTTCGACAGGCTCACCACGAACGGAAGCTCGCCTACCGAATACGAACGGGAATTCGTCTGCTCGCCAAGACAGGAGATGGCGGGCGCACCACGAACGGGGACTCGGGCACCGAACACGAACCAGAACGTGTGTGCTCGCCGCGGACGGGGCGAGGCCCGATCGCCATGCACGTGAGCTGGCGGGATCAGCCGGATGCGGGCGGCG
Organism: Thermomonas sp.; assembly: GCA_046313655.1. GTDB lineage: Bacteria > Pseudomonadota > Gammaproteobacteria > Xanthomonadales > Xanthomonadaceae > Thermomonas. The sequence continues at coordinate 1,937 of JBKBXH010000271.1, forward strand.
CGGATGGTGCGGCGCCAGGCTAGGGGTCAGGGCGGGGCGTGCGGTCGCGGAAGCCGAATGCCGCCTCGCTGCGCGCGGACACGATCATCCGCACCATCCCCGTCGGCACCATCAGCTCGAGCGCGATGGCCGCACCGTCCGGCGCGTGGCCCTCCAGCGTCAGCTCGACGAAGGCGCCGCCGGTGTCCACCTCGCGGCAGGGCACGAACGGGCCGGCCGGACCGTCCTGCAGGTAGGGCTTGATCGCCGCGCCCAGCGCGTCCAGCGCCTGCGGGAACAGGAACACCGCGTAGCCACTCGATTCGTTCATGCCGGCATGCTGGCATACCGCTGCCCGGATTGGCGAGTCGTGCGATCCTGTGGCGATGCCGCGCCTTCTCCCCCACCGGCTGCTGCCGGCCCTGCTGTCGCTGGCCCTGGCCGCCTGCACGCCGCCATCGCTGCCGTTCGCGCGCCTGGCCGGGCTGGTGACCGACCCCGAGCTGGACGAGATCAGCGGGCTGGCCGCCTCGCACGTGCACGCCAACGTGCTGTGGGTACACAACGACAGCGGCAACCCCTCGCGCCTGTACGCGATCAACACCCGCGGCCGCCTGCTGGCGCGCTTCGACGTGGCCGGCGCACGCAAC
>JBKBXH010000272.1:0-2562 GCA_046313655.1 Thermomonas sp.
GTCGTGGCCGGCGCATCGGCGGCGGCATCCAGCACCACCACGCGGGTGTCCACGTCGGTACGGACCTGGCCGGCGCGCAGGCGTGCGGACTCGGCCACGGCGCGATCGGCGAACGGGCCGATGCGCACGCGCTGGGCCGGCTTGCCGGCCAGGCTCACCGGCTCGCGGTAGCCGGGCAGCCCGGCCGCGCGCAGGGCGGCGATGACCTTGTCCGCATCCGCCTCGCTGGCGTAATTGCCGAAGCTGACCGCGTAGTCACCGGCGGCCACCGCCGCCAGCGGCGTGGTGGCAGGCGTCGCGGCCGGCGCGCTATCGGCGGCGGGTTCGCCCGGCGTGGCCGGGAGCGTGTCCGGCATCCCGGACACCCCGCCCGCGGGCGCCTGCCCGGGCACCACCAGCGGCAGGTCCTGGGTCACCGTGCCGCTCTCCGGCTTCGGCTCCGCCGGCACTTTCATCGACACCCCGGTGACACCGCTGTCGGGCGCCGGGCCCTTGACCAGCATCGGCAGGAAGATGACCGCCAGCGCGACCAGCACGGCCGCGCCGACCAGGCGCTGTTTCAGCGAAGCATCCATCGGCATTCCGCGGGGCCAGGCACGGTGGGAGCGTGATTATACCGGCATGCGCCCGCCGCCGACCGGCCGTTCAGGCGTCGCCGCCCAGCAGGCGCAGGGCCTCGGCCGCGGCATGGAAGGAGCCGAACACCAGCACCCGCCCGTCCGGCGCGGCCTGCGCCAGCGCCGCGCGCAGCGCATCGGCCACCTCGGCATGGGTGCTGCCGTCCGCCACCGCCCCGTGCAGCCGCTGCTGCAGCTCGGCCACCGCCAGCCCGCGCGCCCCGGCGGCGCGAGAGCCGGCGAAATGCCAGGCCTCCACCACGCCGTCCAGCGCGCGCACCACGCCCGCCGCGTCCTTGTCGCCCAGCGCCGCGTACACCGCCCGCGTGCGCCGGCCTGGCCGCGCGCGCAGCCAGCCGGCCAGGGCGCGCGCCGCCTGCGGGTTGTGGCCGACATCCACCACCACCTCCACGCCATCGTGCTCGAAGCGCTGCAGCCGGCCCGCCACCGCGGCCGTGGCCACCCCGCGCGCGATCGCGGCATCGTCCAGCGGCAGGTCCAGCGCGCGCAGTGCGGCGATCGCGCAGGCAGCGTTGCGCAGCTGCACCGGCGCGCCCTGCGCCTGCATCGGCAGCGGCAGCACGACCTCGTAGCCGACCTCGCGCCAGCGCCAGTGCGCCGCGTCCACCGGCTCGGCGAAGAAGTCGTTGGCGATCCGCCACGCCGGCGCGCCGATCGCATAGGCATGCCGCAGCACGCTGGAGGGCGGATCGTCGTCGCCCAGCACCAGCGGCTTGAACGGGCGCGCGATGCCGGCCTTCTCGAAGCCGATAGCCTCGGTGTCGTGGCCCAGCCAGTCCTGGTGGTCGAGGTCCACCGTGGTGATCACCGCGGCATCCGCATCCACCAGGTTGACCGCGTCCAGCCGCCCGCCCAGCCCCACCTCCAGCACCGCCAGGTCCAGCCCGGCGCGCTGGAACAGCCACAGCGCGCACAGGGTGGCGTATTCGAAATAGGTCAGCGGCACGTCGCCGCGGGCCGCCTCCACCGCCGCGAAGCCGGCGGCCAGCGCGGCATCCTCGACCTCGCGGCCATCGATCCGGATGCGCTCGTTGAAGCGCAGCAGGTGCGGCGAGGTGTAGGCGCCCACGCGCAGCCCCTGCGCGCGGGCGATGGATTCGATGAAGGCGACCGTGGAGCCCTTGCCATTGGTGCCGCCGACGGTGACCACCCGCGCCGCCGGATGCTGCAGGCCCAGCCGCGCGGCCACCGCGCGCACGCGCTCCAGGCCCATGGCGATCGATTTGGGGTGCTGGCGCTCGATGAAGGCCAGCCAGTCGGCAAGCGTGCGTGGCATCGCGGGATCGCAGGAACCGGGGTGGCGCAGCTTACAGCGCGCGGTGCACCGCTTCGCCGAACAGCGCGGTGTGGTGGGTGGCATCGTTCAGGCGCACCACCTCTAGCGCGTCCACCTGCGGGCCCTGCAGCAGGTTGAGGGTGGCCGGCGCCTGTCGGAAGCTCCACAGTCTGGCCAGCGGGATGCCGAGGATGCGCGCCAGCAGCACCCGGTTGACGGCGTCGTGGGCGATCACCAGCAGCACGTCGTCCTCCCCCAGCCCGGCGCAGGCGCGCGCCAGCGCGGGCCAGGCGCGCTCCTGCACCTGCTGCAGCGACTCACCGCCGGGCCCCGGCATCTGCACGCTGTCGGGCGCCTGCCGCCAGGCCGCCAGCCGCTGCGGATCGCGCGCCTCGATCTCGGAGGTCAGCAGGCCCTCCCAGCTGCCGTGGCCGATCTCCAGCAGGCCGTCGTCGAACAGCAGCATCCCGGCACGCGCCTCGCCCAGCGCCAGCTGCGCGGTGCGGGTGGCGCGCGCCAGCGGCGAGGCCACCGCGCGCGCGATCGGCACGTCGCGCAGGCGCCGGCCCAGCGCCTCGGCCTGGGCCGTGCCGGCCGCGGACAGCGGGATGTCGGTGCGGCCCTGGTAGCGGCCTTCGGCATTCCACG
>JBKBXH010000273.1:0-2524 GCA_046313655.1 Thermomonas sp.
GATGGTGGGATAGACCGGGACATCCTCGTCCTTCAGGTCGAACTTCACGCGGTTGCGCTTCCACTGCTTGCGCACGTCGCGCAGGGCGTCCTCGGCACCGCGCTTGTCGAACTTGTTGAGCACGACCAGCTCGGCGTAGTCCAGCATGTCGATCTTCTCGAGCTGGCTGGGCGCGCCGAAGTCGGAGGTCATCACGTACATCGGGAAATCGACCAGGTCCACGATCTCCGAGTCGCTCTGGCCGATGCCGGCGGTTTCCACGATCACCAGGTCATAGCCCAGCGACTTCAGGAACGCCACGCAGTCCTTCAGCACCACGTTGGTGGCGGCGTGCTGGCGGCGGGTGGCCATCGAGCGCATGAACACGCGCGGGCTGCGCAGACTGTTCATGCGGATGCGGTCGCCCAGCAGCGCGCCGCCAGTGCGGCGGCGGGTGGGATCGACGCTGATCACCGCGACATGCATGTCCGGGAAGTTGGCCAGGAAGCGGTTCAGCAGCTCGTCGGTGACCGACGACTTGCCGGCGCCGCCGGTGCCGGTGATGCCCACCACCGGGGTCTTGTGGCCGGCCAGCTGCCATTCCTTGCGCAGGTGCGCCAGTTCGGACTCGTCCAGCGCCTGCTCCTCGATGGCGCTGAGCATGCGGCCGATCTCGATCTCGTTGTCGAAGGCCACCTTGTGCGGTTTGTCGACGGGCAGGCGGCCGGCCTCGGCGCGGCGAACCACGTCCTCGATCATCGCCACCAGTCCTAGGTGCATGCCGTCGTTGGGGTGGTAGATGCGCTCCACGCCGTAGGCTTCCAGCTCGCGGATCTCCTCCGGGGTGATGGTGCCGCCGCCGCCGGCGAACACGCGGATGTGCGCGGCGTTGCGCGCCTTCAGCATGTCCACCATGTACTTGAGGTATTCGACGTGGCCGCCCTGGTAGCTGGACAGCGCGATGGCGTCGGCGTCTTCCTGCAGCGCGGCGCGCACCACGTCCTCCACGCTGCGGTTGTGGCCCAGGTGGATGACCTCCGCGCCCTGCGCCTGGATCAGCCGGCGCATGATGTTGATGGCGGCGTCGTGGCCGTCGAACAGGCTGGCGGCGGTGACGAAGCGCAGCGGCGTGGCATCGGGCTGCTGCGCGGGAATCTGGGTGGCGGGGGTGCTCATGGGGGCATCCACGGATCGATGAATGGCAATCCCCGGATTGTAGCGCGCAGGGTTAGCATGGGCCGTCCTCCCTGCCCGCCTCCCGCCATGCGCCTGCGCACATTGCTGCTGCCGCTGTCCCTGCTCGCCCTCCTCGCTACCGGCGCCTGCCGGCACGCGCCGCCCGCCAGCGCCAACCCCAACGCGCCGCGCATCCTGCTGCTGGGCGAAGTGCACGACAGCGCCGCCGGCCACGCCGCGCGCGCCGCGCTGCTGCGCAAGGAACTGGAAGCGGGCTGGCGCCCGGCGATCGCGATGGAGCAGTTCGACACCGACGCGCAACCCGCGCTGGACGCGGCGATGCGCGAGTGCGCCGATGCCGGCTGCGTAATCGCGCGCGCCGCGCCGCCCAAGGCCGGCTGGACCTGGGCCTACTACGAACCGGTGATCGCGCTGGCGCTGCAATACAGGCTGCCGCTGTATGCCGCCAACCTCTCCCGCGGCGATGCGGCGAACGTGATGAAGGACGGCTTCGCCGCCGCGCTGCCGGAAGGGCTCATCGCGCGCTACCGGCTGGATGCGCTGCCCGCGCAGGTGCTGGCCGCACAGGAAGAGGAAGTGCGCGGCAGCCATTGCGGCGCGCTGCCGGAGGCGCTGGTGGCGCCGATGGCGAAGGCGCAGATCGCGCGCGACGTGGTGATGGCGGAGACCCTGCGCGCGCATGCCGCCGATGGCGTGGTGCTCATCGCCGGCAACGGCCACGTGCGCGGCGACATCGCGGTTCCGTTCTGGCTGCGCCAGCAGGGGTTGTCGGCGCGCACCGTGGGCTTCCTGGAGCCGGGCACCCGCGGTGCCGCGTTCGCCGCCGTGGAGCGCATCCCGGCGACCGTGCGGCCCGATCCCTGCGCCGGGTTCAAGGCCCCGTCCAGCGCCGGCTGAATGGGCGGGCGCCGGGCCATACCGGCGCGTATGCCGGCCCGCGCCGGGCGGATGGCTTAAAATGCGCGGCTGCGACGGGCGGCTTGCCCCTGCCGCAGCCCACATTCCCGTTTCCTCCCAACTGCCAGCGGTTCCGCCCCGTGCGGCGCCGGCCGGAGCTTTGCAATGATCTTCGAGACGCTCGACACCTACGGCCACGAACAGGTCGTGTTCTGTCACAACAAGGACGCCGGCCTGAAGGCGATCATCGCCATCCACAACACGGTGCTGGGCCCGGCCCTGGGCGGCACCCGCATGTGGCCCTACAAGAGCGAGCAGGAAGCCCTCAACGACGTGCTGCGGCTGTCGCGCGGCATGACCTACAAGAACGCCGTGGCCGGCCTGAATATCGGCGGCGGCAAGGCGGTGATCATCGGCAACCCGGCCACCGACAAGTCCGAGGCGCTGTTCC
>JBKBXH010000274.1:0-2520 GCA_046313655.1 Thermomonas sp.
CATCCCGGTGATCGCCAATGGCGACATCGATTCGCCGCGCAAGGCCGCCCTCGTGCTGGAACGCACCGGCTGCGACGCGGTGATGATCGGCCGCGCCGCGCAGGGTCGGCCGTGGCTGCCCGGCCAGGTGGCGCACTACCTCGCTACCGGCGAAGCGTTGCCGGAACCGTCGCCGGCCGCGGTGCGCGACATCCTGCTGGGCCACCTGCACGCGCTGCACGCCTTCTATGGCGAAGAGGCCGGCGTGCGCATCGCCCGCAAGCACCTCGGGTGGTACGCGAAGAACCGGCCGGAGAACGCGGCCTTCCGCGCCGTGGTCAACCGCGCGCAGACCGCGGACGAGCAGCTGCGGCTGACCCGTGACTACTTCGATGCGCTGGCCGCGGGCGTGCCGCCGGAGTTGCCGGAAGCGGCTTGATCGGCGGCCGGCTGGCGCCAGATCCGTTCCCACAGCGCCGGCAGACGGCGGGTCGCTTGCCACGGAAACCGCAGCTGCTCCGGCGGCGCCAACGGCTGCCATTGCCCGCCCGCGCGCCGCGCGACCGCGAAGTTGAAGGTGTAGTCGGGTTCCAGCCCCATGCGCAGGTCGCTGAGCACCAGCACGCCATCGCGCACCTGCGCCTTCATGAAGCCGTGGTTGAACCAGGCCAGGCGCCGCACCGCCGGGAGGTCACCCGCCTCGGCCAGGGCGGCGACATCGGAGGGATAGGCGGTGAAGCGCATCGGCCCGCGGTCCGCGACCAGCGAGCGCTCGCCAACCACGAAGCCGTCCGGCGTCATCGCCGTCACCTGCCACAGCAGGGTGTTGAACGGCATCGGCGCCGAGAACCGCGGCGCATCCGCCAGCCCCTGCGCGGCCAGCGCGCGCGACGCCACGCGCTCCACGCTCCACTTCGCAAGCAGCTACCAGCCCACGTCGCCCACGCCCAGCACCAGCCGGGCCGCCTGGGCGCGGCCGGCCAGCGGGCGGTCGCGCGCGAACCACGCCACCACGAACGCCAGCAGCCACGGCAGGGTGAACAGCGGATCGACGATGAACAGGCTGCTCCACATGACCGGCGGCAGCGGCAGCGGCCACAGCAGCTGGGTGCCGTAGACGGTGAAGGCATCCAGCAGCGGATGCGCCATCAGGCAGGCGAAGATCGCCCACCACCAGCGCAGCGGTGCACGCGCCACTCGCCCGCCGCGGCGTCGGAAGAAGGCCCAGATCGCCCACGCCAGCAGCGGCAGCACCAGCCAGGAATGGGTGGCGGCGCGGTGGCAGGTCATGCGCAGCACCGGGTCGTCGCTGAGCAGCAGCGGCAGCACGTCGAGGTCGGGCAGCGTGTTCAGCGCCATCCCGGCCAGCAGCGCGGCGCGGCGGTCCTGCTTCGGGGCGATGGCGGCGGCGATCACGCCGCCGTAGAACAGGTGGGTGACGGAATCCATCCGCGCTGTTTACCACACGGACCGCAAGCGGATCAGGCCGCCTCCGGCAATGCGGCCGGCCCTGGCGACGATGCGGACGCGACCGGTGCACGCGGCGGCAGTTCGGCCAGCACCTCGCCCAGGTGCGAGAGCAGGCGCAGGGTGCCGTCGGCTTCCTCCACCAGCGCGCTCAGGCTTTCCACCCAGTCGCCGTCGTTGGCGTACACCAGCCCGGCATGCTCGGCCAGCGCGCCGCGGTGGATGTGGCCGCAGACGATGCCGTCCAGTCCGCGCCGGCGCGCGGCCGCAAGCCCGGCCTGCACGAACCGGCCGATGTAGCGCTCGGCGGCACCGCTGCGGGATTTCAGGAACTCCGCCAGCGACCAGTAGCGCAGCCCCAGCCGCGCGCGGATCGCGTTCACCCACTGGTTGCCGGTCAGGATGCGGTAGTACAGCCAGTCGCCGAAGCGCTCCTGCAGGGTGCCGAAATGGGTGGCGTCGTCGAACTCGTCGCCATGCACCACCAGCAGCCGGCGGCCGTCGGCGGTGACGTGGATCGCCCGCCGGCGCACCCGCATCGCCGGCAGTGCCAGCCCGCAGAAATGCCGCAACGGGCGGTCGTGGTTGCCGGGGATGTAGATGATCTCGGTGCCGGCCCGGCGCAGCGCATGCAGGGCCTCGATCACCCGGTTGTGCTCGGCGTCCCAGCGCACCCGGCGCTGCGCCATCCACCACAGGTCCACGATGTCGCCGACCAGGTACAGCCGCGCGCAGCGCAGCCCGGACAGGAACCGCGCCAGCGCCGCGGCATGGCAGTGACGCGCGCCCAGGTGCACGTCGGAGACGAATACCGCGCGCCGCAGCGGCGACGGCGCGGCGCTCACGCCGCCCCCGCGCAATCCGCGGCGGTGCCGAGGTAGCGCTGGCGCTTCTTCGGACGCATGCAGGCGATGTCCACTTCGATCAGGCCATCCACCGCGTCGCTGAAGCCGGGATCAACCCCGAACGCGAGGAAGCGCGCGCCGCCCGGCTCGCACAGCTCGACGTACTGCTTGTAGAGGGTTGGCACCTGCGCGCCCAGGGTTTCGAGGTTGGCCTTCAGCACCCGGAAGG
>JBKBXH010000275.1:0-2518 GCA_046313655.1 Thermomonas sp.
CCGCCGGATCGGCGCGCTGGTGGTAGACGATTCGCTGGCGTCGCGCTCGTTCATCGCCTCGCTGCTGTCGGCGCAGGGCTACCAGGTGGCGCACGTGGCCGACGGCAATTCCGCCCTGCGCGCGGTGGAGGCCGATCCCGGCATCCGCCTGTGCATCGTGGACCAGGAGATGCCGATGATGGACGGCATCGAGCTGACCCGCCGCCTGCGCCAGCTGCGCGCGCGCGACCGCATGGCGGTGATCGGCGTGTCCGGAAGCACCGATGCCTCGCTGATCCCGCGCTTCCTGAAGGGCGGCGCCAACGACTTCCTGCACAAGCCCTTCTCGCGCGAGGAGTTCTTCTGCCGGGTCTCGCAGAACATCGACCAGCTGGAGCTGATCGGCACCCTGCAGGACCTGGCCACCCGCGACTTCCTGACCGGCCTGCCCAACCGCCGCAGCTTCCTCGAGCACAGCGAGCGCCTGCTGGCGCAGGCGTCCGCGGACGTGGTGACGGTGGCGATGATCGACATCGACCACTTCAAGCACGTCAATGATAGCTACGGCCACGAGGCCGGCGACCAGGCCCTGCGCGCGATGGCGCAGGCGCTGCAGCAGCACACCCGTGCCAACGACTTCAGCGGGCGCTTCGGCGGCGAGGAGTTCTGCATGCTGATCCACGGCCTCGACCGCGAGGCCGCGGCGCGCCACCTGGAGGCCCTGCGCGAGGCGGTGCAGGCGCTGGAGATCGACATCGACGGCCGTCCGCTGCGCATCACCATCAGCATCGGCGCCTGCCAGCGCGGCGCGCAGTTCCCCAACCTGCACAAGCTGCTGGGTGAAGCCGACCGCCACCTGTACCTGGCCAAGGCCGGCGGCCGCAACCAGCTGCGCGGACTGGAGCCGGGCTGAGTCAGCGCGCGGCGACGGGCGGCGCGGCGTGGTGCACGCCCGCCACCGCGCGCCCGGACGGATCGGCCATCGCCGCGAACGCGGCATCCCAGGCGATCGCCGCCGGCGAGGAACAGGCGATCGATTTCCCACCCGGCACCGTCTGCGCCGCCGCCTGCCCGGGGAAGAACTGCTCGAACAGGTGGCGGTACCAGTACGCCTCCTTGCTTTGCGGCGGGTTGACCGGGAAGCGCGCGGCCGCGGCCGCCAGCACGCGGTCGGAGACCTGCGCCTCGGCATGCGCCTTGAGGCCGTCGATCCAGCCGTAGCCCACGCCGTCGCTGAACTGCTCCTTCTGCCGCCACAGGATTTCGTCCGGCAGGTACCCGGCGAAGGCCGCGCGCAGCACGCCCTTCTCCATCCGCTGCGGCCCGGCGTCGCCCTTGCGCACCATCTTGCGCGCCGCGTCCATGCGCATCGCCACCTCGATGAACTCCACGTCCAGGAACGGTACCCGCGCCTCCACGCCCCAGGCCATCATCGCCTTGTTCGCGCGCAGGCAGTCGAACTGGTGCAGCGCCTCCAGCTTGCGCACCAGCTCCTCGTGGAAGGCGCGCGCATCCGGCGCCTTGTGGAAGTAGAGGTAGCCGCCGAACAGCTCGTCGCTGCCCTCACCGGACAGCACCATCTTCACCCCCATCGCCTTGATCCGGCGCGCCAGCAGGAACATCGGGGTGGACGCGCGGATGGTGGTGACGTCGTAGGTCTCGACGTGGCGGATCACCTCCGGCACCGCGTCCAGGCCCTCCTCGAAGGTGTATTCGAAGCCGTGGTGCACGGTGCCCAGCGCGCGCGCGGCGACCTCGGCGGCCGCGAGGTCCGGCGAGCCCTTCAGCCCGATCGCGAAGCTGTGCAGGCGCGGCCACCACGCCTCGCTCCTGCCGCCATCCTCGACCCGCTGGCGGGCATGGCGGGCGGCCACCGCGGCGACCAGCGAGGAATCCAGCCCGCCGGACAGCAGCACCCCGTAGGGCACGTCGGTCATCAGCTGCCGCCGCACCGCGGCCTCGAACGCCTCGCGCAGCTCGGCCAGCGGCACCTCCACGCCTTCCACCGCGGCGTAGTCGCGCCAGGGCCGCGTGCCGTACCGCGCCAGTTCGCCGGTCGCGCCGTCGTACCAGTGGCCGGGCGGGAACGCCGCCACGTCGGCGCAATCGTCCACCAGCGCCTTCATCTCCGAGGCCACCCGCAGGCGCCCTTCCGCGTCGTGGCCCCAGTACAGCGGCACCACGCCGACCGGATCGCGGGCGATGAGCACGCGCCCGCGCGCACGGTCCCACAGCGCGAACGCGAAGATGCCGTTGAGGCGGTCCAGGAACGCGGCCGGGTCGTCCTCGCGGTACAGCGCGTTGATCACCTCGCAGTCCGAGGCGGTCTGGAACGCATAGGGCCGGCGCAGCGCGTCCTTCAGCGCGGCGTGGTTGTAGATCTCGCCGTTGACCGCCAGCACCAGCGCGCCGTCTTCCGACAGCAGCGGCTGCGCGCCACCGGCCGGATCGACGATGGCCAGGCGCTCGTGCACCAGGATGGCGCCGGCATCCACGTGGACGCCGCTCCAGTCCGGCCCGCGGTGGCGCTGCCGGCGGG
>JBKBXH010000276.1:0-2502 GCA_046313655.1 Thermomonas sp.
CCGCGCATCCTCGTCGAGGGCCGCCAGCGACAGCTGCAGATGATCCTTCAGCAGGGCTTTCGCCGGGTCCTTGAAATAGCCTTCGAGCAGGTCCAGCGGCAGCGGATCGGGCAAGGGCTCGGGTGGCGCGGCGGGCGGCGCGCCATCGCCATAGCACAGGCCGGGCAGCGGCGCGCGCCCCTCCCCGCGCATGCCGGCGAAGGCCTGCGAATACGAGAACAGGGCCGGATGGCTGCGGTCGAAATAGCGCGTGTCGAACGGCTGCAGCGGATGCCGCACCCGCCATGGCCGGGGCGCCTTTTCGTCATCGGGCGCATTGCCGCAGCGAGCATCGAGCTCGGCCAGCAGTTCGGCCAGCGGCGCGGCCGGGTTGCGCGGCTTGCCGTCGCGCACGCCTTGGCCGATGTACGACAGGTGCAGGCGCCTGCGCGCGGACATCACGGTCTCAAGGAAGAGATAGCGGTCGTCGCCGGCCACGTCGCGGTCGCCGATCCGCGGCAGGCGCGCCATCAGGTCGATGCCGCCGTCGGCCACCCGCCGCGGGAACGCGCCTTCGTCCAGCCCCAGCACGCACACCACGTCGAACGGGATCGCGCGCTGCGGCACCATGCCGCAGAAGGTGATCCCGCCCAGCAGGAAGCGCTGGCGCTCGGGCGCGGCGGCCAGCGCGTCCTGCAGCACCTCGCGTACCACCGCCAGCCGCAGCGGCGGGTCCTCGCCGTTGCGCGCCGGCTCCGCCGCGAGCTGGGCGATGGCGCGATGCAGGACCGACAGCGCGGCGCGCGCGTCGGCGTCGTCGGGGTCGATCCGCACCAGCGCGTCGAGGCGTTCGCGCAGCCATGCGGCCCAGCGGCTGGCGGGCTGCTCGACCTCGGCCAGCGCGCGCCAGGCCTGCAGTTCGCACAGCAGGCGGTCGAGGCTGCCGAGCGCGGCGGCAGACGGACCGTCGATACCGGCCTGCGGCAGCAGGCGGGTGCCGTCCGCCAGTTGCACCGCCTCCGGATCCGCGCTGCCCGCGGCATCCGCCAGCAGGTAGCCGGCGAGCAGGCGGTCCAGTGCCCAGGCAAAGCTGTGCTCGGCCCGCGGCGGCAGCGCCAGCGCCTGCTTGTGCGCGCCGTCCAGCGCCCACGCCACCCGGCTCTCGCGCAGCCACTCGACCAGGGTGTCGGCATCGCCTGCGTCCAGCCGCAGCGCCGCCTGCACCTCGGGCACGCCCAGCAGGTCCACCACCTCCGGCGCGGCCAGGCGCGCGGCGCCCAGCCCGAGCAGGGTCTCAAACAGGGTGAACAGGCGATGGCTGCGCGCCACCGGCACGTCGGCCAGGTGGTAGGGCAGCCACGGCTCGCGCGCGGAGCCGGGTTCGCCGAACACCGCCGGGATCAGCGGCAGGTAGGCGCGGATGTCGGGCGCCATCACCACGATGCCGTCGGGGCGCACGCCGTCTTCTTCGATAGCATCCAGCAGCGCGTCGCGCAGCACTTCCAGCTCGCGCAGGCGGGTGTGACAGGCGTGCACGCGCAGGCTGGCGTCGGCCACGGCCGTGGGAGCCGCCACATCCTCGCGCAGCAGCTCCGGCTGCAGCCGGCGGATGCTCTCCTGCAGGCGTGCCAGCCGATCGGGCGGCGTTGCGGCGCCATCATCCTGCCAATGGCGGATGTCCTCGCGCAGCTCGTCGTCCACCAGCGCGGCGAAGAAGTGCTGGCCCAGGCGTCCCCAGCGTGCCAGCAGCGGGTGGCCCTGCTCGCGCCAGTCGAGCGCCTCGGGAGCATCGAAGCGCGCCTGCTCCTCATCGCGAAAGGCTTGCCAACCGGGCACATCGGGCTTGCGCCAGTCGCCCTGCCCGGTGGCCCGGTGCAGGCCACCCCAGTACTCGCGGCAGGGATCGGGCACGTACAGGAACACCGGCGCGCGCCGGGCGTAGGCGCGCAGCACCGCCAGTTCCGCCGGCGGCAGGTGCGACAGCCCGAACACGTGCAGCGGCGCGTGCGGCGCGCCCTCCGCCTGCAGCGCGGTGACGAGCGCCTGCACCAGGCGCGCGCGGTGCTCGCCCAGCGCCCCGGCCACGGCCTGCCACAGCGGCGCCAGGCACTGCGCCTCCAGCGCGCGCAGCGCGGGGTCGGCGCGCTGCGCGGTGGCGAAGGCGTGCTTGCCCGCCTCCCAGGCCAGCAGCCAGTCGCTGCGGTACACGAGGTATTGCGAATACACCCGCGCCAGCCGGTCGGCCAGCTGGAAGCGGCGCAGCGCGCGCTCGTCGTCGCTGGCCGCGCCCGCGAGGTAGTCTCGCAGGCGCGGGTCGCTGACGCCGTGCGCGGAGGGATCGCCCAGCAACGCGTGCAGGGTCCAGCGCAGGTGCCCGCGGCGGTAGTGCGGCAGCGCCACCGCGCGCTCGCCGAGCAGCCGGGCCGAGAGCCCGTCCAGCCAGGTGCTGGGCAGCTGCACCTCGAGGTTGGCCACGATCCCGCCCGCGCCGCGCCTGCGCGCCAGCGCACCGGATAACCACTG
>JBKBXH010000277.1:0-2490 GCA_046313655.1 Thermomonas sp.
GCGAGGACGTTGTGGCCGTGCTCGCGCAGGCCGCGCTCCACGAACTGGCGGGTCTCGGGGTCGTCCTCGGCGAGCAGGATGCGCAGCACGGCGGGTTCAGTCGCGGTTGGCCGGGTCTTCGAACTTGTCCTCGACGATCTTGCCGGTGGCGACGTCCACGCCGATCTCGTGGATCTTGCCGTCCTGGCGGATGTCGAACGAATAGCGCAGGGTGCCGTCTTCCTTCTCGCGCTCTTCCTTGACGATCTTGCCGGGCGCGGCCTTGAGCGCGATTGCGCGCGCCTGCGCCAGGCTGATGCCGGTGGCCGGCGCGGCGGGCGGGTTGCCGGCGACGGCGCCGGCGGCGAACGCGGCCAGGACGGCCAGCAGGGCGGTGCGGGACAGGGTGTACATGGGAAGCTCCTTTGTGGATGGGTGGGTGGAACGCCATCCATACTGCCCAAGGGTAGTGCGCGCGGCGGTTGCCGGGGGGATACAGTTTCCCAACCTTGTCGCCCGTTTTCTTGCGCGCCGTGGGCGCGGCCCCGCCTCAGACGGTGGCCGTTCCCCACGCCAGCACGCCTTCCTGCCGCAGCCGCGCCAGCATCGGCAGGGCCTCCTGCAGGAAGGCGGCGGTATCGTGCTGGCCGGCTTCCTCGGCCAGTTGCCGCAGCAGCGCGCGGCCGCTGCGGGCGGTGTTGCCGTCCGCCAGTTCCAGCAGCCGGTACAGCAGCGGCGAAAGCTGCGAGAAGTGCACGCGGCCGGTGTCGTCGCGGCGCAGCAGCAGCAGGGTCGGCTGCGCCGGCGCCTGTTGTGGCTGGACGCCGGGGCCGATCCGCTGCACCGGCCAGCGGTAGGCGCGCGGCCACGCCAGCGGCGACAGCCGCGGGCAGGCGTCCAGCAGGTCGGCTTGCGCGTCCTGCGGCAGCGCGCTGGCTTCCGCCAGCTGCAGGCCGAGTTCGGCCCATTCGTAGTCGGCCAGTTCCGCCAGCCACGGCCGTGCCGGGTCTTCGACGTGCGCGAGGAAGGCGACGAACTCCAGCCCCAGCCGTGGGAACAGCGGGGTGCGGCTGTGGTGCTCGCGCAGGAAGCGATCCAGCAGGGCGGCCCAGGCCGGCGCGCCCAGGGTGTCGCGTAGCACCGGGAAGGTGCCGCCCAACAGGGCGCCGAGGTTGTTGCGCACCAGTTCGCGGTACACCTGCAGGCGGCGCTCGGGGATCCCGGGTGGGCCGGGATGGGTGGCGGGGTCGCGCACGTGCGCGGCCAGTGCGTGCAGCTGGGCGTGCAGCCGGCTCACGGGTGCCCTGCCTGCAGGCCGCGGATACGCGCCACTTCCTCCAGCAGGGCCGGCAGCGGCGGGAAATTGAAATCGCGCTCGAGCAGGGTGGGGCGCACGCCGTGGGTGGCGTAGGCGAAATCGAGCAGCGCCCACACGGCGTCCTTCACGCCGGCGCCATGGGTGTCGATCTTGAGCCCGTCGGCTTCGTCGTAATGGCCGGCGACGTGGTAGCCGGCGATGCGTTCGCCCGGCATCGCGGCGATGTAGACGCGCGCATCGAAGCCGTGGTTGGCGGCGTTCACGTACACGTTGTTCACGTCGAGCAGCAGGTCGCAGTCGGCCTCCGCGAGCACCGCGCGTACGAAGCCGGCCTCGTCGAGATCGCCGGCGGGCACGGCGTAGGTGCTCACGTTCTCGACCGCGATCCGCCGCCCGAGCACGTCCTGCGCCTGGCGGATGCGCGCGGCGACGTGGCGCACGGCGTCCTCGGTGTGCGGCAGCGGCAGCAGGTCGTACAGGTGGCCGTCGGCGCTGCAGTAGCTCAGGTGCTCGCTGTAGGACACGGCGTGGTGGCGGTCGAGGAAGGCGCGGGTCTGGCGCAGCAGGTCCAGGTCCAGCGGGTCCGGCCCGCCCAGCGACAGCGACAGCCCGTGGCAGCCCAGCGGGTGGCGCGCCGAGAGCTGCGCCAGCCGCTCGCCCAGCGCGCCGCCGACGCCGATCCAGTTGTCGGGGGCGCATTCCAGGAAATCGAAGGCGCCCGCGGGCGCCTCGATGAGTTCGTCCAGCAGGGCGCGGCGCAGGCCGAGGCCGGCGCTATGCGCGGGCAGTGGGGCGGGCATGCCGGCTCACATGCTGCCGCACTTGCCCTCGCCGCATTTTCCTTCCCCGCACTTGCCCTCGCCGGCGGCCTTGGCGTCCGCGGCGGGCTTCTGCATGGCCGCGTGGTGGGCGTCCATCTCGGCCTGGCTGATGAAGCCATCGCCGTTGGCGTCGATCTTGGCGAACATCGCCGCCTGGTCGGGGTGCGCGGCGGTGAACTCGGCGCGCGAGATGCGGCCGTCCTTGTCGGTATCCATCTTCGCCATGCCGCAGCCGCCTTCGTGGCTGGCCTTGGCGGGTGCGGCGGCCGCCATCTTGCCGGCGCCGCACTTGCCCTCGGCGCCGCACTTGCCCTCGCCGCCGCACTTGCCTTCCCCGGCCTTGCCGGTGGCGGGCTTGGCGGCGTCCTGCAT
>JBKBXH010000278.1:0-951 GCA_046313655.1 Thermomonas sp.
ATCGCATCCAGCCGGTTGCGGAACTCCGGGGTGAAGCCGCGGCGGATCGCCTCCATCGCGTCCGGGCTGTGGTCCTGCTTGGTAAAGCCAATACTGCGTCGCGCCGCCTGGGTGGCGCCCGCGTTGGTGGTCATCACCAGCACCACGTTGCGGAAGTTGGCCTCGCGCCCGTTGGTGTCGGTCAGCGCGCCGCGGTCCATGACCTGCAGCAGGATGTTGAAGATGTCCGGATGCGCCTTCTCGATCTCGTCCAGCAGCAGCACGCAGTGCGGCGTCTTGACGATCTTCTCGGTCAGCAGGCCGCCCTGGTCGAAGCCCACGTAGCCGGGGGGTGCGCCGATCAGGCGGCTCACCGAATGCGGCTCCATGTACTCGCTCATGTCGAAGCGGATCAGCTCGATGCCCAGCTGCATCGCCAGCTGGCGGGTGACCTCGGTCTTGCCCACGCCGGTGGGGCCGGCGAACAGGAAGCTGCCGATCGGCTTGTCGGGGTTGCCCAGGCCCGAGCGCGCCAGCTTGATCGCGCTGGCCAGCGTCTCGATCGCCGGGTCCTGGCCGAAGATCACCATCTTCAGGTTGCGCTCCAGGTGCTGCAACACGTCTTTGTCGGAGGCGCTGACCTGCTTGGCCGGGATGCGCGCCATGCGCGCCACGATGGTCTCGATCTCCTCCACGTCGATCAGGTGCTTGCGCGCCTCCGGCGGTTGCAGGCGCTGGCGGGCGCCGGCCTCGTCGATCACGTCGATCGCCTTGTCCGGCAGCAGGCGGTCGCCGATGTGCTTGACCGACAGGTCCACCGCGGCGCGGATGGCGTCGTCTGCGTAGGCCACCTCGTGGTGGGCCTCGTATTTGGCCTTCAGGCCCTTGAGGATCTCCACCGCCTCGCCCACCGTCGGCTCGACGATGTCGATCTTCTGGAAGCGCCGCGCCAGTGCGCGGTCCTTCTCGAAC
>JBKBXH010000278.1:961-2485 GCA_046313655.1 Thermomonas sp.
GGAGGCATCCATGGTGCCGCCGCTGGCCGAACCGGCGCCGATGATGGTGTGGATCTCGTCGATGAACAGGATCGCGTTCGGCTGCTTCTTCAGCGCCGCCAGCACGCCCTTCAGGCGCTTCTCGAAGTCGCCGCGGTACTTGGTGCCGGCGACCAGCGCGCCGAGGTCCAGCGAATAGATCACCGCCTCGGTCAGCACCTCCGGCACCTCTCCGTCCACGATGCGCTTGGCCAGGCCTTCCGCCAGCGCGGTCTTGCCCACCCCGGACTCGCCCACGTACAGCGGGTTGTTCTTGCGCCGGCGGCACAGCACCTGGATGGTGCGCTCGATCTCCTCGGCGCGGCCCACCAGCGGGTCGATCTTGCCGGCCGCGGCCAGCGCGTTGAGGTTGCTGGCGAACTCCGCCAGCGGGTCGGACTTGGCCTCGCCCTCGCCGCCCTCGGGCTTGGCGTCGCCGTCCGCGGCCGGCTGGCCCGGCTCCTCGTCCTGGCGCGAGATGCCGTGCGAGAGGTAATTCACCACGTCCAGCCGGTGCACGTCCTGCTGGTTGAGGAAATAGACGGCGTGCGAGTCCTTCTCGCCGAAGATCGCCACCAGCACGTTGGCGCCGGTGACCTCCTTCTTGCCGGAGGACTGCACGTGGTACACCGCGCGCTGCAGCACGCGCTGGAAACCCAGCGTGGGCTGGGTGTCGCGGCCGTCATCCTCGGGCAGGCGGTTGACCGAGACCTCGATCGCGTTCTCCAGCTCGTCACGCAGGCGCTGCAGATCGGCGTTGACCGCGCGCAGCACCGCCTCCGCCGACGGATTGTCCAGCAGCGCCAGCAGCAGGTGTTCGACCGTCATGAACTCGTAGCGCGCCTCGCGGGCGCGCTTGTAGCACTGGCCGATGGTTTGCTCGAGATCCTTGCTGAACATGGGGGGCGGCTCTTGGGGGAAGCGTGCTTCCTATGTAAGGCGCATTCCCCGCCGGCACAAGCCCCCGGACGGGCTAGCTGCGTTCCATCGTGCACAACAGCGGATGCTGGTTCAGGCGGGCGTATTCGTTGACCTGGGCCACCTTGGATTCGGCGATCTCGCGGGTGTACACCCCGCACACGCCGCGCCCGCGGGTATGCACGTGCAACATCACCTGGGTGGCCTTTTCCAGGTCGAGGGCGAAGAACTGCATCAGGACATCCACCACGAAGTCCATCGGGGTGTAGTCGTCGTTCAGCAACAGGACGGTGTACAGCGGCGGCCGGGTCACCTCCGGGCGCGCCGGGGCCACCGCCACCCCGTGGTCGGGCTGCTGGTGCTGCGGCTTGTCGGGCTGGGTCGGCATGCGCCAATTATACGAAGCCGGCCGATGGACGGCGCCGGTGCGCATGCGGACAATGCCCGCATGCCCGACCATCCCGCACCCGCCCCGCCCTGGCAACCCGATGTCACCGTCGCCACCGTGGTGGTGCGCGACGGCCTGCTGCTGTGCGTGGAGGAGCACGCCGACGGGCGGCTGGTGCTGAACCAGCCGGCCGGCCACCT
>JBKBXH010000279.1:0-2485 GCA_046313655.1 Thermomonas sp.
CACGAACGCCACCGCTTCCGGATCGTCGCCGTTCACGTGCAGCACCGGCGCGCCGACCATCTTGGCCACGTCGGTGCAGTACAGGGTGGAGCGGGCGTCCTCGGCGGCGCTGGTGGTGAAGCCGACCTGGTTGTTGATCACCACGTGCAGGGTGCCGCCAACCCGGAAGCCGCGCGCCTGCGACATCTGGAACAGCTCCATCACCACGCCCTGGCCCGCGAACGCGGCGTCGCCGTGGATCAGCACCGGCACCACCTGCCTGCGCTCGGCGTCGCCGCGGCGGTGCTGGCGCGAGCGCACGCTGCCGGCCACCACCGGGTCCACGATCTCCAGGTGCGAGGGGTTGAACGCCAGCGCCAGGTGCACCGGGCCGCCGGGGGTGGCGATGTTGCTGGAGAAGCCCATGTGGTACTTCACGTCGCCGGTGTGCGCGTGGTCGCCGTCGCGGGCGTGCTCGAACTTGCCCTCGAACTCGTCGAACAGCTTGCGCGGCGGCTTGCCCAGGGTATTAACCAGCACGTTCAGGCGGCCGCGGTGGGCCATGCCGATCACGATGTCCTTGACCCCGTCCTGGCCGGCGCGGCGGATGGTGACGTCCAGCAGCGGGATCAGCGATTCGCCGCCTTCCAGCGAGAACCGCTTCTGGCCGACGTACTTGGTGTGCAGGTAGCGTTCCAGCCCTTCCGCGGCGGTCAGGCGCTCGAGGATGCGCTGCTTGTCGTCCTTGCTGCGGCCGTAGTTGCCGGCGGCGGCTTCCAGGCGCTCGTACAGCCAGCGGCGCTGGTCGGCATCGGTGATGTGCATGAACTCGGCGCCGATGCTGCCGGTGTAGGTGGCGCGCAGGCGCGCCAGCAGGTCGCGCAGCTTCATCCGGGCCTGGCCGCCGACGCCGCCGGTGCTGAACTCGGCATCGAGGTCACGCTCGGACAGGTGGTGGAAGGCCAGTTCGAGGTCCGGCGGGTTCAGCGGCGGGGTCAGGCCCAGCGGATCGAGCTTGGCGCCGAGGTGGCCGCGCGAGCGGTAGGCGGTGATCAGGCGGCCGACGTGGCGCTCGCGCTCGTCGCCGGAACCGGTGGCGGCGCCGGCCAGCCCGCGCGCGGCCTGGCGGCCGGCCTCGGCGATCTGCTCGAGCACCGCCGAGTGCGGGATGTCGCCGGCTTCGCGGCCCTTCAGGCCGTCGAAGTACTGCTTCCATTTCGGGTCGACGCTGTCCGGCGCGACCAGGTACTGCTCGTAGAGGTCTTCGATGTACGCGCCGTTGGCGCCGAGCTGCGAGGATTGGGCGAACTGCTTGAGGAGACTGTCCACGGCGTGGCTAGCAACCTAATCGGGTGGGGAAGGGGGCGTGCGGGCCGTGGCAGGTGCCGGGAAACCGCGTGGAAACACTGAATGCGCACAGCAAAGGGTGAGAATTATAGCCCCAGGGGCGTGCCGGAGCACCCGCCGCGAGGGCGGGAACGGCAGCGAACGTGCCCGCGTCAGAGTCCCAGCGCCCGGTATTCAGCCACCGGTCGGGATCGTTCCCAGATTTCCTCGAAGCGCTGCTGCAGCTGGCGGGCGCGGGCGCGGCCGTCCAGGCAGGCGCTGCCGGCCACCGCGTCGCCCTGGGCACGGGCGTAGTAGCCGCCGGCGTCGTTGGCGATCATCGCGCTGCGGTCCTCGCGGTACACCGGGTCGTCCACCTCGCGGAACTGGAACGCGCTGGGCCGGCGCTGCGCCAGCTCCAGCAGCTTGGCGTGGGCGGCCTGCGGGGCGGCGGCATCGTGCAGCAGTACCCGCACCTGCACGTCGCGGCCGGAGGTGGCCAGGCCGCGCAGGGCCTCCAGCAGATCGGGGTGGTCGAACAGCCAGGCCTCCAGGTCGAGGCTGCGGATCCACAGCGCGCGCCGGGCCTCGGCCACGATCCGGGTGGCCACGGCGATCGCCGCCGGGTGGTCGTCGATCCGGAGCAGGTCGCTGCGCGCGGGGGCGTGGTCGGGGCGGTGGTCGCTCATTCGGCATCCTCTTGTTCCAGCTGGAAATGGCCGGCGCCGACCAGAGCCAGCAGCACCGCACGGCCCGGACCGGACAGCCCGGCGTAGGCCTCGGCGTCGACCCGCTCGGCCGCGGCCAGGCGGCGTGCGTTCCCGGCGTCCAGCAGGTGCATGCCGCCGCCGGCGTACAGCCGGGCGTGGCCGTCCGCGCCGCGCCGCCAGGCCATCCGTGACCAGGGATGACGCAGCAGGCAGCCGCCCGCGGCCAGCGCCGCCTCCAGCGCCTCTGCCGGCGGCGCGGCCTCGGCGGCCGCCGGCAGTACCGCGCTGCGGTAGGTGGTGATGAAGCGGCCGAACCAGTCGCCAAGCTTGTCGGGATCGTTCATGCGGATGGCGTTGAGCGCGTCGACCACGCGGTTCATCGCCACGACGTCGATTTCGTTGGGGTCCTCGGGCACGGTGAGGTCCGGGTCCTGGTAGCGGATGGACTCGTCGGCGCCTTCGATGAGGGT
>JBKBXH010000280.1:0-2469 GCA_046313655.1 Thermomonas sp.
CGGCAGCCGCACTCTGAACGCGCTGCGCGAGGGCGGCAAGAAGCTGCTGGGCGACAAGCACAACCCGACCGCACGCTTCGTCAAGCGCTGGGAGGAACACTGGAAGGGCATGTTCGTGCCCTCCACCCTGTTCGAGGAGATGGGCTTCCACTACACCGGCCCGATCGACGGCCACGACATCCCGGCGCTGCTGGCCACCCTGAAGACCCTGAAGGGTCTGAAGGGCCCGCAGCTGCTGCACGTCATCACCACCAAGGGCAAGGGCTACGAGCGGGCCGAGGGCGACCAGATCGGCTACCACGCGGTCGGCCCGTTCGACCCGCAGAAGGGCGTGGTGGCCAAGCCGGGCGCGAAGAAGCCCACCTACACCGACGTGTTCGGCGACTGGCTGTGCGACATGGCCGCGGCCGAGCCGCGCCTGCTCGGGATCACCCCGGCGATGCGCGAGGGCTCCGGGCTGGTGCGCTTCAGCCAGGAATACCCGGAGCGCTACTTCGACGTGGCGATCGCCGAGCAGCACGCGGTGACGCTGGCGGCCGGCATGGCCTGCGAAGGCGCCAAGCCCGTGGTGGCGATCTATTCCAGCTTCCTGCAGCGCGGCTACGACCAGCTGGTGCACGACGTGGCGGTGCAGGACCTCGACGTGCTGTTCGCGATCGACCGCGGCGGCGTGGTCGGCCCGGACGGCGCCACCCACGCCGGCAACCTCGACCTGTCCTACCTGCGCTGCGTGCCGAACATGCTGGTGATGGCGCCGGCGGACGAGAACGAGTGCCGGCAGATGCTCACCACCGGGTTCCGGCACGTGGGCCCGGCCGCGGTGCGCTATCCGCGCGGCACGGGCCCCGGGGTCGCGGTGCAGCCCGCCCTCGACGCCCTGCCGGTCGGCCAGGCGCAGCTGCGCCGGCGCGGCGCGCGCATCGCGCTGCTGGCGTTCGGCGCGATCGTGCCCGCGGCGGAACAGGTCGGCGCCGAGCTCGGCCTGACCGTGGTGAACATGCGTTTCGTCAAGCCGCTGGACCGCGCGCTCATCCTCGAACTGGCCAACACCCACGCGGGCTTCGTCACCCTCGAGGACAACGTGGTCGCCGGCGGCGCCGGCAGCGGCGTGGCCGAACTGCTGGCGGCCGAAGGCATCGCGCTGCCGATCCTGCACCTGGGCCTGCCGGATGCCTTCCAGCACCATGCCAGCCGCGAGGAGCTGCTGGCCGAAGCCGGGCTGGACGCGGCCGGCATCCGCGCCGCGCTGCTGGCACGTTGGCCGCAGTTGGGCATGCCGGCGGTCGCGCAGGCCGCGCCGTAAGCGGCCGCCGCGCGCCGGCTTACTCCTCCCCGCCGTCCTCGTCCGGGGCGATCACCGCGTAGTCCTTGGCCTGCAGCGCCGCCAGGTAGCCGTTCGCACCGAGCAGGTCGTTCAGCGGCAGCGCGGCGAAGCTGACCGCGTTCTTCTCCAGCGCCGCATCGGCCGCCGCCAGCCACTTGGCGCGCAGCTTGGCGCGGGCATCGCCGAAGCCCAGCCGCTTGCCGATCCCGGCTTCGGTGACGGCGGCACTGCACGCCTCCCACTGGTAGGCCGGCGGCAACGCGCGCAGCGCCGGCATGTCGCCGGTGGCCCAGGCGTTGGCGCGCGCGCGCATGGCGTCGAGGTCGGTCTCGATCCGGGCCAGGGTGTTGTCGAAGCAGGCCAGGTCGTCGAGGGTCGTCTTCGACCATTCCTGCAGCAGCGGCTTGGGGTCCTTGATGACGATGGTCTCCTTCACCACCGTCACCGTCGGGTGGTGGTCCTTGATTGCTTTCTCTACCACCGGCCACACCGGGTCGCGGGTATCCAGCCCGCTTTTCTTCATCGCCGCGGTGTACAGCTCCTGCGCGGCGAACAGCGGACGGCGCTTCTCCACCCCGCCATCGTTGCCGATGTAGCGCGCCTTCAGTCCCTGCCAGCGCGCATAGGACGTGGGCGAGACCACCTCGCGCAGGGCCTTGCCGTCCGGGTTGTCGCGCGCGCCCAGCAGCTTGGGCAACAGCAGCAGGCCGCGGAAGAAGCCGACGTCGGCATCGATCTGCACCCCGCGCATGCGGATCACTTCCTGCGCGTTCGCCAGCACCCGCTGCAGCGGCGCGGCCTGCCACTGCATCTTCGCCGGCAGCGGGCTCAGGGTGCCCAGCAGGTAGAGGTCGTGATCCCCCTTGCGCACGATCCACATGCCCGGGCCCGGCTGCTCGCCCTGCACCACCACCGCGGCCTCGGTGCGGATGCCGTCCGCCGGCGGCGCCTGCTGCGCGCGCGCGGGCGATGCCGCCCATCCCATCACCAGTATTGCGGCCAGTCCCAGCATCGCATCCCGCATCCACCCATCTCCCGGTTGGTGAAGCGGCGAGTGTGACGGCATCCGCGCCCGGATGTTCAACCCACGGCTGAATCCGTGAGATGCTTAAGGCATCGCCACCGCAGGGGAACACGCCATGGCC
>JBKBXH010000281.1:0-2434 GCA_046313655.1 Thermomonas sp.
ACGTAGCCGGCATACAGCATCGGCGGGTGGATGATCAGCCCCGGGTCCTGCAGCAGCGGGTTGAGGTCGCGGCCTTCCGCCGGCATCGGCAGCAGCCGCGCGAACGGGTTGCTGGTGAAGATCAGGAACGCCAGGAAGCCGGTCGCCACGATCCCCAGCACGCCCAGCACGCGCGCCACCACGGCCGCCGGCAGCCCCTGCGACAGCCGCGCGAGCGCGGCGGTCCACAGCGCCAGCACCAGCGCCCACAGCAGCAGCGAACCCTCGTGCGCGCCCCACACCGCGGTGTAGCGGTACACCAGCGGCAGCAGCGAATTGGAATTCTCGGCCACGTAGCGCACCGAGAAGTCGCCGGTGACGAACGCATGCGTGAGCAGCACGAACGCCAGCCCCACCAGCAGCAGCTGCATGTAGGCGGCCGGCCGCGCCACCGCCATCAGCGCCGGCTGCGCGCGCCACGCGCCCAGCAGCGGCAGCAGTGCCTGCAGCGCGGCCACCAGCAGCGCCAGCACCAGCGCCACCTGCCCCAGTTCGGGCAGCATCAGGGCGCGCCCCCGGCGGGCGTGGCCGGCGCGTCCTGCACCTGGTGCTTGCGGTGCGCCGCGCCCATCTTGTCGGCCACTTCCTTGGGCATGTAGGTCTCGTCGTGCTTGGCCAGCACCTGCTCGGCCACGAACACGTCGCCGCGCATGCGGCCGGTGGCGATCACCGACTGCTTCTCGCGGAACAGGTCGGGCAGGATGCCGGTATAGACCACCGGCAGGCGGGCATCGCCGTCGTCCACCGCGAAGTGCGCTTCCATCGAGCCGGGCGCGCGCTGGAACGAGCCGGCCGCCACCATCCCGCCGAGCCGGAAGGTGGCGCGGCCGTCGCGCACCTCGCGCCCGGCGCTGCCGTCCAGCACCTCGTGCGGGGTGTAGAGATAGGCGACGTTGCGCTGCAGGGCCAGCGCGATCAGGGCGGTGGCGAGGCCGGCGGCGGCGACCAGCGCCAGTACCAGCCACAGGCGGCGTTTGCGGGGGGGATTCATCGTTGCAGCTCGGGGGGGGCGGGGCGCGCGTCCGGGCGCGCCAGCCGCCGGCGCACGGCGCGCAACGCGGCGCGCACCTGCAGGGCCGGGGCCAGCACGTCCCACAGCAGGAACACGGCGAACACCGCGTAGGCGGCGATGACGTAGTCGCGGTAGCTCATCCGGCCCGTCCCGTGGTGGCGAGCCTGGCCACCCAGTCCTTGCCGGCCTCGCGGCGCAGGTTGTCAGCGCGCGCCCGCGCCAGCAGCGAGCCCAGGAACCACAGCTTGGTGCCGACCAGCATCCACACCAGCGGCGGCAGCATGCTCGCATCCATGCTGGAGGGGCCGAACAGGCGGATGGTCTGGCCCTGGTGCAGCGAGTTCCACCACACCACCGACCAGCGGATGACCGGCAGCAGGGCGACGCCGACGATGGCCAGCAGCCCGGCGGCGCGCGCGGCGTTGCGGCGGTCGTCGATCGCGGCGTACAGGCCGATCACGCCCAGGTACAGGAACAGGAGGATCAGCTCGGTGGTCAGGCGCGGGTCCCAGTCCCACCAGGTGCCCCACATCGGCTTGCCCCAGATCGAGCCGGTGGCCAGGGTCACGGCGGTGAAGGCGGCGCCGGTGGGCGCGCAGGCCATCGCCAGGATCTCGCACAGCTTGATCCGCCAGACCAGCGCGATCGCGGAATAGAGGGCCATCAGCGCGAACACCGCCATGCTCATCCAGGCCGCGGGCACGTGGATGTAGAGGATGCGGAAGCTGTCGCCCTGCTGGTAGTCGGCCGGCACCTGGTACAGCGCGCCGTAGGCGCCGACCAGCAGTGCCAGCAGCCCCAACCCGTAGCCCCACGGCGCCCAGCGCGCGGCGAAGCGGTCGAAGTAGGGGGGCGAGCCGAGGAGGTGGAACCAGCGGATCAGCGGGTGCATCGTGGCCTGTGCGGAAGCGGCGCGCATCGGGCCGCGGACGATCCGGGCAAGGATACCAGCCCGCGGCGGCGCGGGCCGGAGGGCGCGCGGGGCACGCGGCCCCGCGACGCCGGGTTCCGGGAGCGTCCCGGGGCTTACTGCACCTGGATGCTGCCCTGCATCAGGGCCAGGTGGCCGGGGAAGCTGCAGAAGAACTTGAACGGGCCGCCGTCCTTGATCTTGGCCACGTCGAAGGTGACCGAGGTGGATTCGCCGCCGCCGATGATCTTGGTATAGGCGATCACCCGCGGGTCGCCGTCCTTGACGTGGGTGGCGGGATTGGAGGCGCCGTCGGCGGCGATCCCGGCCATGTCGGCTTCCTTCGACACCACCACGTTATGGCCCATCACGTTGGCGGCCAGGCTGCCGACGTGCTTGAGGTTGATGGTGAACTGGGTGCAGCTGGCCGGCACGGTGATCGAGTCGGCGTTGTACTGCATCGCGTCGTTGGC
>JBKBXH010000282.1:0-2419 GCA_046313655.1 Thermomonas sp.
CAAGTGCGCGATCGGCTACGTCGGCTTGTACGACCTGCAGGTGATGAAGAAGGAAGGCGACATCCGCGATAGCGCCTCCGGCCGGCGCTACCTCGACCGCGTGCTCGGCACGGACGACAAGCAGCTCAAGGCATGGTCGCCGTCCCAGAACGTGGACAAGATCAAGGTCCCGGTCTTCATCGTCCAGGGCATGGTGGATCGCCGTGTCCCGATGGAGCAGTTCAACGCCCTGAAATCCGCGTTCAAAGCCAGCGGCACGCCACTCGAGACCATGCTGGGACCGGGCGAAGGCCATGGCTTCTACAAGCCGGACAACCGCGCCGAGCTCTACAAGCGCATGGAGGCCTTCCTCGGCAAGTACATCGGCCCCGGGGCCGCGCCCGCAGGCAACTGAGCGCGACCAGCCCGGCCATGGCACCCATCGGAAGGGGCGGCGCAAGCCGCCCCTTCTGCATACGGGCCGCGCTGCGCGCCCGCTTCAGGCGAAGCGCGCGGGATCGAACGGGGCCGGGTCGAGGTCCGGCGCGCGGCCGGTGATCAGGTCGGCCAGCAGTTGCCCGCCACCGGCGCTCATGCCCACGCCCATCATGCCGTGGCCGAGGTTCAGCCACAGGCCCGGCTGGCCGGGGGCGCGGCCGATCAGCGGGATGTCGTCGCGGCTCATCGGCCGCCAGCCGCACCATTTCTCCTGCACCTCGGGCCCGGTCGGCTGCTGCAGGAACTCCGTCGCGCCGCGCTCCAGCGCGCCCAGGCGACGCTCGTTCAGGCTGTCGTCGAAGCCAGAGAACTCCATCGTGCTGCCCAGCCGGTAGCCGCCGCGCCAGGACGTGACGCAGACCGAGGGTTCGATCAACACCAGCGCCCGCTTCGGCAGCAGCGCAGGCGGCGCGTAGGTGATCGAATAGCCCTTGCCGGGCTGGATCGCGCCGCGCAGCCAGCGCTGGCCGACCGCACGCGCCAGCAGCGGCGCCCACGCGCCGGTGGCCAGCACCACGTCGCGGGCCTGGATGCGGCCGCGGCTGGTGTCCGCCACCAGGCCATGGCGATCGCGGGCCAGCCCGCGCAGCTGGCAACGCTCGAACACGTGCCCCCCGCGCAGGCGCAGCACGCGCGCCAGTTCGGACACGTAGTGGTCGGGCCGCAGCGCGGCATCGCCGCTGAAGCGGATGGCGCCGGCGACGCCGGGTTTCAGCGCCGGCTCCTGCGCCTCGTAGGCCGCGCCGTCGAAGACCTCGACGTCGATCCCCAGCGCGCGCAGCAGGGGCAGATCCTCCAGTTCCGCGTCCAGCGCGCGGCGGGTGCGGAACACGTAATCCTCGCCGGCTTCGGTAAAGCCGCAATCCAGGCCGTGGCGTGCGATCCAGTCCGCGATGCGCTGGCGCGAATCCGCCAGCAGGGCGTACTTGGCGCGCGCGCTGGCGGCGTAGTCGCGCGCGTTGCAGCGGCGGGCGAAGCCCAGGAACCAGCGCAGGCGGCTGGGCGAAAGACTGGGCTTGACGTACAGCGGCGCGTCCGGGGTCAACATCCAGCGCAGCACCCGGGCCAGCGTGCCCGGCCCCGCCAGCGGCGGGGCATGGCTGGGCGTGAGGGTGCCGCAGTTGCCGTGCGAGGCGCCGCTGCCGATCGCCCCGGACTCGATCACGGTGACATCGCGCCCGGCCTCCACCAGCGCCAACGCGGTGGCGAGCCCGGAAACTCCCGCGCCCACCACCAGGCAATCGACCGTCGCGCCTGTCGCCATGTCGCCCCCTGTCCCGCCCCGCGCCGGCGCGGGGCAGGCGCCGCGTCAGTGGTGGTGGCCGCCCTCGCCGTGCACGTGGCCGTGCGCCAGCTCTTCCTCGGACGCCTCGCGCACGTCCACCACTTCGATGTCGAACTCCAGGTCCTTGCCGGCCATCGGGTGGTTGAGGTCGACGTCCACCACGCTCATGCCCACCTTCTCGATGGTGACCGCGCGCGGGCCGAAGTTGGTGTTCAGCACCACCTGCATGCCGGGCTCGAGCCTCTGCTCGCCGAAGTGCTTCTTGGGGATGCGCTGGGTCAGGCCCTCGCGGCGTTCGCCGTAGGCCTCGGCGGCGGCGACGGCGGCCTTGAAGCTGTCGCCGGCCTCGCGCCCTTCCATCGCCTTCTCCAGGCCGGGGATGATCTGGCCGTGGCCGAACAGGATGGCCAGCGGCTCGCCGACGTCCTTCGAGCTTTCCATCGGGGCCTGACCGGCTTCGGCCACGGCATAGTGGAAACGGACGACGCGGTCTTTTTCGATCTTCATGGGTGCTCGCTTTCGGTGGGGCGCTTGTGGTCGCCGGCGGATGCGCCGACACTGCGCGTGGATGAGACCAGCCGACTGCAACCAGCGACCGGAGCCGCATTATCGACGCTACGCGCGGCTGGCGCCATGCCTCGCATGGCTGCTCTTGGC
>JBKBXH010000283.1:0-2371 GCA_046313655.1 Thermomonas sp.
GTCGAGATGAAGGAAAAGAAGGCGCGCGTGGAAGACGCCCTGCACGCCACCCGCGCTGCGGTCGAGGAAGGCATCGTCCCGGGCGGCGGCGTCGCCCTGATCCGCGCCAAGGCCGCGATCAAGGACCTGAAGGGTGCCAACGAAGACCAGAACCACGGCATCCAGATCGCCCTGCGCGCGATGGAAGCCCCGCTGCGCGAGATCGTCACCAACGCCGGCGACGAGCCGAGCGTGGTGCTGAACCGCGTCGCCGAGGGCAAGGGCGCGTTCGGCTACAACGCCGCCAACGGCGAGTTCGGCGACATGCTCGAGTTCGGCATCCTGGACCCGACCAAGGTCACCCGCACCGCGCTGCAGAACGCGGCCTCCATCGCCGGCCTGATGATCACCACCGAGGCGATGGTGGCCGAGCTGCCGAAGAAGGACGAGCCGGCGATGCCGGGCGCCGGCGGCATGGGCGGCATGGGCGGCATGGACTTCTGATCCGCGCCACCGCGACAACGCGACACCGGAAGGCCCGCTTCGGCGGGCCTTCCGTTTTTCCGGCCGGACGCGGATCATCGACGGATCGTCCCGGATCCGGTGGGTGCACGTGCGCGATACGCAACAGGATGTCCTCATCATCGGCGGCGGCCACAACGGCCTGGTGTGCGCGGCGTATTTGGCCGGCGCGGGGCTGAAGGTGCGGGTGCTGGAGCGTCGCCACCTGGTGGGCGGTGCGGCGGTGACCGAGGAGTTCCATCCCGGCTTCCGCAATTCGGTGGCCAGCTACACGGTCAGCCTGCTCAACCCGGCGGTGATCCGCGACCTACGCCTGCACCAGCACGGGCTGCGCGTGGTCGAGCGGCCGTACGCGAATTTCCTGCCGCTGCCGGACGGGCGCAGTTTCCGCCTCGGCGGCGGGCACACGCACGCGGAAGTGGCGAAATGGTCGGCGCGCGATGCGCAGCGGCTGCCCGGGTACTACGCCATGCTCGACCGCATCGTGGTGGTGCTGCGCGAGATGATGCAGCGCACGCCGCCGAACGTGAGCGATCGCTTCGTGCTGGCGGACTGGCTCCACTCCGCGGCGGTGGCGAAGCAGCTGAAGTCGCTGGACATGCGCGGCCGCCGCGACCTGCTGGATCTGTTCACCAAGTCGGCCGGCGAGCTGCTGGACGACTGGTTCGAGGGCGAGCCGCTGAAGGCCGCGCTGGGCTGGGATTCGGTGGTCGGCAATTTCGCCAGCCCATACACGCCGGGCAGCGCCTACGTACTGCTGCACCACGTGTTCGGCGAGGTCAACGGCAAGACCGGCGCGTGGGGACACGCCATCGGCGGCATGGGCGCGATCACCCAGGCGATGCGCAAGGAATGCGAGGCGCGTGGCGTCGCCATCGAAACCGGAGCGGAGGTTTCGCGGCTCCTCGTGGAAGGCGGCAAGGCGGTCGGCGTGGCGCTGGTCGACGGTCGCACGCTGCGCGCGGCGACGATTGCCAGCAACCTCAATCCGAAGCTGCTCTACACGCAGCTGGTGGAGCCCGGCCAGCTCGACGCCGACACCGCGCAGCGCATCCGCCGCTACCGCTGCGGTTCCGGCACCTTCCGCATGAACGTGGCGCTGTCCGAGCTGCCGGACTTCACCGCGATGCCGGGCACGCAGCTGCAGCCGCACCACCAGAGCGGCATCCTGATCGGGCCGTCGCTGCGGTATTTCGAGCAGGCGTATTTCGATGCCAAATCGCGCGCGCACAACCCCGGCTGGGCGCGGAAACCCATCGTCGAGGTGGTGATTTCCTCCACCCTGGACGACACCCTCGCGCCGCCGGGCCAGCACGTGGCCAGCCTGTTCTGCCAGCAGGTGAACCCGGCCATCGCCGACGAGGACGGCGGCTGGGACGCGCACCGCGACACCGTGGCCAGGCTGATGATGGATACGGTCAACGACTACGCGCCGAATTTCGCCCGCAGCGTATTGGGCTATGAAGCGCTGAGCCCGCTCGACCTGGAGCGGCGCATCGGCCTGGTCGGCGGCGACATCTTCCACGGCGCGCTGGGGCTGGACCAGATGTTCAGCGCCCGCCCGCTGCTGGGGCAGGGCGCCTACCGCGGCGCGTTCCGCGGGCTGTACCTGTGCGGCTCCGGCAGCCATCCCGGCGGTGGTGTCACCGGCCGGCCGGGCCGCAACGCCGCGCGCGAGATCCTGCGCGACCTCCGCCGCGGCCCGCGCCCGGACTGACGCGGGCTGCCGCCTTCAGCGGCCAGTCGCTCCGAGGGCGCGGCAGTCCGGATCGTGGTGCGATGCATCGCTGGTCGCCTGCGCATGGGCCAGTTTCGGGCCGTGTCGTCTTCGATCGGCCTGCTGACCTGCCCCCGTCAAGCCCGTTTTCGG
>JBKBXH010000284.1:0-2368 GCA_046313655.1 Thermomonas sp.
CGGCCTGCACTGCCTGCAGGTGGACGGCAACGACCTGGTCGCGGTGCTGGAAGCCATGCGCCGCGCCACCGAGCGCGCACGCAAGGGCGAAGGCGGCAGCGTCATCGAGTTCATGACCTATCGCCTGCACGACCACACCACCGCCGACGACGCCCGCCGCTACCGCAGCGAGGACGAGGTGAAGGCGGCGTGGGAGAAGGAACCCTTCCTGCGCCTGCGCAAGTTCCTGGTCGACCAGACGCTCTGGGACGACGCCCAGGAACAGTCCTGGGTGGAGGAATGCGGCAAGCGCGTGGACGCGGAAATCAACGCCTATCTGGAGACGCCGGTGCAGCCGGTGGAAGCGATGTTCGACTACCTGTACGGAGACATGCCGGCCGACCTGCTGGCGCAGCGGGATGCCGCGATCGCGCTGGAGGGCCGGGCATGAGCGCGCAACCCATCACCCCTGCTCCTATCACGCTCATCGAAGCGATCACCCAGGCGCTGGCACACGAACTGCGCAAGGACCCCAGCGTGGTCGTGCTGGGCGAGGACGTGGGTGTGAACGGCGGCGTGTTCCGCGCCACCGCGGGCCTGTCGGCCGAGTTCGGCCCGGAGCGCATCCTCGACACCCCGCTGGACGAAACCACGATCGCCGGCCTCACCGTCGGCATGGCCAGCCAGGGCATGAAGCCGGTCGCCGAGGCCCAGTTCGACGGCTTCATGTACCCGATGGTGGATTTCATCGTCTGCCACGCCGCGCGCATGCGCTACCGCACCCGCGGCCGCCTGACCTGCCCGATGGTGCTGCGCGTGCCGTGGGGCGGCGGCATCCGCGCGCCGGAGCACCATAGCGAAGCCAACGAATCCATCTTCACCAACGTGCCCGGCCTGCGCGTGGTGATGCCCAGCTCGCCGCAGCGCGCCTATGGCCTGCTGCTGGCCGCGATCCGCGACCCGGACCCGGTCATCTACATGGAGCCCAAGCGCATCTACCGGCAGTACAAGGAGCTGGTGCCGGACGACGGCGAGGCCCTGCCGCTGGACGTGTGCTACGTGCTGCGCGACGGTTCCGACGTGACCCTGGTGACCTGGGGCGCGCAGGTGAAGGAAACCCTGGAGGCCGCCGACAAGCTGGCCGCCGAGGGCATCAGCGCCGAGGTCATCGACGTGGCCACGCTGACGCCGCTGGACTTCCCCACCATCGCCGAGTCGGTGGCCAGGACCGGCCGCTGCGTGGTCGTGCACGAAGCCGCCAAGACCGCCGGCTTCGGCGCCGAGATCGCCGCGCGCGTCGCCGAGGAATGCCTGTTCGACCTGCTGGCGCCGGTCGAGCGCGTGACCGGCTACGACACCCACATCCCGCTGTTCCGCCTCGAGATGAAGTACCTGCCGAGCGTGGACAAGATCGTCGCCGCCGCCAAGCGCGCGATGGCCTATTCGTAAAGGACGCCCCATGAGCAAGAAGTTCCTCCTGCCCGACCTCGGCGAAGGCCTGCCGGACGCCACCATCGTGGAGTGGTACGTCAAGGAAGGCGACGTGATCCGCCTGGACGAGAACCTGGTGTCGATGGAGACCGCCAAGGCGGTGGTCGACGTGCCTTCGCCCGTTTCCGGCAAGGTGCTGAAGCTGGCCGGCGGCCCGGGCGACGTGATCGTCACCGGCGCATTGCTGGCCGAGTTCGAGATCGACCCCAGCCTGCCGCAGCGCGCGGAAGGCCAGGACACCGGCCACCACCACGGCCCGTCCCACGCCGCGCCGGAACCGGCCGCGCCCGCAGCACCAGCAGCCGCCGCGAAGGCCGAGCCGGAAGACGCCGGCACCGTGGTTGGCGCGATGCAGGTGGGCAACGCGGTGGTGAGCGAAGCTGCGGTCGCGGTGGGTGGCGTGAAGGCCGTGCCGGCGGTGCGCGCGATGGCGCGCAAGCTGGGCGTGGACCTCGCCCGCGTGCGCGCCAGCGGCCCGGACGGCACGGTGACGATGAACGACGTGAAGCGCGCCGCCGCGGACGGCTCGGCCAAGGCCGGCGCAGCGCCCGCCGCCGCTGCCCGCACCGCCGCAGCGGCACCCGTGGCCGCCGCTGCACCGGCGCAGCGCAGCACGCTCTCGCAGTCCGGCAAGCCGATGCGCACCCAGCCGCCGGGCGTGGCCACCTCCGGTCAGCCCGAGCAGCTCAAGGGCGTGCGCCGCAACATGGCGCGGGTGATGGCCGACGCCCACGCCAAGGTGGTGCCCACCACGCTGGTGGACGACGCCGACCTGCACGCCTGGATCGGCAAGCAGGACATCACCGCGCGCCTGATCCGCGCGATAGTGACGGCCTGCAAGACGGTGCCGGCGCTGAACGCCTGGTTCGATGGCGACAGCCTCAGCCGCACGCTGCAT
>JBKBXH010000285.1:0-2365 GCA_046313655.1 Thermomonas sp.
ATGCCGGCCAGTTCGTCACTCGCACCATGCTGCTGGAGCGGGTGTGGGACTTCCACTTCGACCCGCAGACCAAGATCGTGGAGACCCACATGAGCCGGCTGCGCGCCAAGCTCAACGACGGCTTCGCGGGCGACGCGATCGAGACCGCGCGCGGCGCCGGCTACCGGGTGCGCACATGAGCCGCACGCGCCTGGGTCCGCGCAGCGCGGCGCGCCGGATCGCGCTGGTCGGGCTGCTGATCTACGCGATCGCGCTGCTGCCGCTGGGGATGGCGGTGTACCACGCCACCCGCAGCGCGCTGCTGCGCCAGATCGACGCCGGCATCGAACAGACCACGGCTGCCCTGGCCGCGGAATACCGGCTGCAGGGCGCCTCCGGCGTGGCGCATGCGCTGGAACACCTGGCCGGCAGCGGCCCGGTGCCGATCGGCGCGGCCCTGTTCACCGCCGATGGCCACCGCCTGGCCGGCAATATCGACACCGCCCTGCCCGCGCCAGGCTGGCAGCGCATCCTGCTGCACGACCCGCGCGAAGGCCCGGATCCGGCGCGCGCGCTCACCACCATGCAGGCGGACGGCACCCGGCTGGTGGTGGCGGCCGACCTGGAGGCGCTGGAAGCCATCGGCCGCACCCTGCTCGGCATGTTCGCGCTGGCCGCGCTGGCGCTGCTGGTGCTGGGCGCGCTCGCGGCCTGGGCGCTGACCCGCTACCTTGGCCGGCGGCTGGCGCCGGTCCAGGCCACCGCCGATGCGGTGATGCGCGGCCAGCTGGAGCAGCGCGCCCGGGTCGGCGCCGGCGGCGACGAGTTCGACCGCGTGGCCGCGTCGCTGAACGCGATGCTGGACCGCATCGCCGCGCTGGTCGGCCACCTGCGCCAGGTCAGCGCCGACCTCGCCCACGACCTGCGCACCCCGCTGATGCACCTGCGCAACCAGCTGGAGGCGCTGCGCGACGAAACCGATCCGGCGCGCCGCCAGGCCCGGATCGAAGTCGCGCAGGCGCGCACCGACGAGGTGCTGGGCCTGTTCGATGCGATCCTGCGGATCGCCGAAGTCGATGCCGGGCAACTGGCCAAGGGCTTCGGCGTGCTCGACCTGAGCGCGCTGCTGGCCGAGCTGGCCGACAGCCTGCAGCCGCTGGCCGAGGACAGCGGGCACGCCTTCGCCGCCGCGATCGCGCCCGGCCTGCGCGTGCGCGGCGACCGCCAGCTGCTGGCGCAGGCGGTGCTGAACCTGGTCGAGAACGCCCTGCGCCACACCTCGCCCGGCTGCCGGGTGGAACTGCGCGCCGGGATCGATACCGACGCCGGCGAGATCGTCATCTGCGTGCGCGACGACGGCCCCGGCATCCCGGCCGCCGACCGCGCGCGCGTGCGCCAGCGCTTCGTACGGCTGGAAGCCTCGCGCAGCACGCCCGGCCACGGCCTCGGCCTGAGCCTGGTCGAGGCGATCGCACAGGCGCACGCCGGCCAGCTGCAGCTGGAGGACGCCGCCCCCGGCCTGCGCGCCTGCCTGGTCCTGCCGCCCCACCGCGAACCCCCGGAGCCCCGCGCATGATTCGATCCCCACGGCCGCTGCCTGCGTTGGCGCTCGCGCTGATGCTGGCCGGCTGCGCCAGCTACGCGCCGCAGCCGCTGGCACGCGACCCCGCCCTGCTGGCACCGCCGGTGGCCAGCGTCCTGCAGGCACGGGCGGACGCGATCCCGCGCCCGTGGCTGGCCCCGGTGCGGATCGACTTGCAGGCCCCGCTGGACGATGCCGCGGTGGCCGCACTCGCGGTGGTCAACGACCCCGACCTGGTCGCCCTGCGCGCGCGCGCGGGGATCGCCGAGGCGCAGGCTTTCGCCGCCGGCCTGCTGCCCGACCCCACCTTCAGCCTCGGTGCCGACAAGGTGCTGCGCGGACCGGACACCCTGCTCAACCTGAGCGCCGCGCTCGGGTTCGACCTCAATGCCCTGCGCACGCGCGCGCTGACCCGCGCCCAGGCGAATGCGCAGGCGCGCAGCGTGCGCCTGGACCTGGCCTGGGCGGAATGGCAGGCGGCCGGCCAGGCGCGCCTGCAGGCGGCGCGCATCCGCGCCTACGAGCGCCAGCTGCCGCCGCTGCGCGAGAGCGCCGAGGTCACATCACGCTTGGCCGAGGCCAGCCTGCGCGCGGCCGCGCGCGGCGACGTGGCGGCCGACGCGGCGCAGGCGCAGCGGCTGGCGGCACTGGACGCGCAAACCCGCCTACGCACGCTGGAGCAGGACCTGCTGGGCGCACGCCAGGCCCTGAACCGGCTGCTCGGGCTGCCGCCCGACACCGCGCTGGTGCTGGCCGCGACACCGGTGGCGGAGACCCCGCCGGTGGCGCTGGATGCGCTGTTCG
>JBKBXH010000286.1:0-2354 GCA_046313655.1 Thermomonas sp.
CCGGCGATCGCCTGCGCGAGCTGGTACACCGCGGTCGCGTACAGGCGCGAGATGTTGTAGGTCGTGATCGCGCGGAAGTTGTTGTAGACGATCCAGTACTCCGGGCCGTCCACGCCGTCGAGGGTGATCAGGGTGGCCCCGGCATCGCCCGGCACCCCGGGCACCACCGGGCGGTAGCCCAGCCGCGCCAGCGCGTCCACCGTCTGGTCCAGGGTCACCGCGTTGCCGGGGTTGGCGAAGTCGGCCGCGCCCGCGTCGCGCTGCGCGCGCACCATCACCGCGCCGCCGCGCTGCCACTGGCCCTTCCTGGCGAAGTAGTTGGCGACCGAGGCAATCACGTCGTCGATGTCGTTGAACAGGTCACGGCGGCCGTCGCCATCGCCATCCACCGCGTACTGGCGGTAGCTGGACGGCATGAACTGGCCCCAGCCCATCGCCCCGGCGTAGCTGCCCTTCAACGTGCCGATGTCGAGGCCTTCCTCCTTGCCCAGCGCGAACAGCTGCGCCAGTTCGTCGCGGAAGAACGCCTGGCGCTTGTCCTCGTAGGCCACGCGCGCGGGATCGCCGCTGCGCGGGTAGGCGAAAGCCAGGGTGTACAGCGCGTCCACCACCGGCCAGCTGCCCTGGTTGGCGCCGTAGCTGGTCTCCACCCCGAGAATGGCGGCAATGATTTCCTTGGGCACGCCGTAGGTGTCCTCGGCGCGCTGCAGGGCGGCGCGATGGGCGTCCAGGAAGGCGCGCCCACCGGCGATCCGCGCCGGCTGGATGAAGATCGGGCGGTAGTCGCGCCACGGCTTGGCTTCGGCCGGGCGCGCCATCGCCTTGCGGATGGGTTCGCGGATCTGCGCGCGCGCCAGCACCGCCTCGATCTGCGCGGCCGGGATCGCGAACCGCTGCGCGGTCTCGCGCACGAACGCGGCGCGCGCGGCGGCGAGGTCGGCCTCCGCCGACGGTGCGGCATCGGCAACGGCCGGCGCGACCGGTGCGGAAGCGGCGGGGGTGGAAGGCACCACCGGCGCCGCGGCCGGCAGCGGTTTCGGCGAGGGTGCGGCGCAGGCGCAGAGCGCAAGCGCGACCAGGCTGGGCAGGCTGCGTCGGATCATCGGCGGCGAGGGTAGCATGCGCCGCCGCGGCGATCGGAACGACCCATTCAGGCAGGCGCGCGGCGACGGCGCATCAGCGGTGCACCGGGCGGTGCGCGCGGACCGCCATCACCAGGCCGAAGCCGAGCAGGATGCTCACCGCCGAGGTGCCGCCGTAGCTGAGCAGCGGCATCGGCACCCCGACCACCGGCAGCAGGCCGGCGATCATGCCGCCGTTGACGAACACGAACGCGAACAGCGACAGCGCGATCGCCCCCGCCAGCAGGCGCGCATAGCCGTCGCGCGAATCCGCCGCGATCCACAGGCAGCGCGCGATGAGCAGCAGGTAGATCGCCAGCACCAGCGCCACCCCGAGCCAGCCGAAATCCTCCGACAGCACCGAGAACGCGAAGTCGGTGGTGTGCTCGGGCAGGTAGTTCAGGTGCGACTGCGTGCCCTGGCCCCAGCCCTTGCCGGTCAGCCCGCCGCCGCCGATCGCGATCTGCGACTGCAGGATGTTCCAGCCGGCGCCCATCGGGTCGTTGTCGGGGCTGCGGAAGGTGAGGATGCGCTCCTGCTGGTAGGGCCGCAGGAAGGCCAGCCATTCCATCGGCGCCCACATCGCGATCGCGAAGCCGCCGCCGCCCAGCGCCGCGGCCGCGCCCCACCACCACCACGAGGTGCCGGCCAGGAACAGCACGAACACGCCGGTGGCCAGGATCAGCACCGCGGTGCCGAGGTCGCGCTGGAGCAGGGTCAGGCCCACCGGCACCGCGATGATCGCCAGTGCGCCCAGCAGCACCGGCAGCGACGGCGGCATCCGGTGGCGGTCGAAATGCCAGGCCAGCAGCATCGGCAGGGTGAGCTTGCACAGCTCGGCCGGCTGCACGTTGAAGAAGCCGAAGTTGATCCAGTGGTTGCCGTACTTGCCGCTGCCGATGAACAGCACCGCCACCATCGGCAGCATCGACAGCACGAAGATCGCCGGCGTGGCCTGCTTCAGCAGCGGCAGCGGCAGCCGCGACACCACCCACAGCCCGCCCAGCCCGACCAGGTAGAACGCGCCCTGCATCGCCACCCCGCGCACCGATTCGTTGCTGGCGCTGTACTGGGTCACCAGGCCGATGCCCATCAGCACCAGCAGCGCCGGCATCAGCACCGGGTCGAGGTTGCGCACGAACCGCCGCAGCAGGTCGAACAGCAGGAACAGCAGCCCCTTCATCACGGCGCTCCGGCATCGGGCGCGGGCGCAGGCGCAGGTTCAAGCGCGGG
>JBKBXH010000287.1:0-2349 GCA_046313655.1 Thermomonas sp.
AACAGCATGGGGGCGCTGACAAATGGGAATTGTTCTCAATTCTAGCACCGCCGCCAGTGGCTATCATGTACGGCTGGCAACTTCCGCATGGACCCCCGCATGAGCAATGCCCTGCAGCTCCGCCGCGACGGCCCGGTGGCCCGCCTGTGCCTGGCCCGCGGCCAGGTGCGCAACGCCTTCGATGTCGCACTGGTCGCGGAACTGACCGATGCCCTGCAGGCGCTGGCGGCCGACCCCGGCGTGCGCGTCGTGGTGCTGGAAGGCGAAGGCCCCGCATTCTCGGCCGGCGCCGACCTGAACTGGATGCGCGGGATGGCCGCCGCCAGCGAGGAGGAAAACCGCGAGGACGCGCTCGCCCTCGCCCGCCTGATGCGCACCCTGGACGAACTGCACAAGCCCACCCTCGCGCGCGTCCACGGCGATGCCTACGGCGGCGGCGTGGGCCTGGTGGCCTGCTGCGACATTGCCATCGGCGTGCCCAGCGCCAAGTTCGGCCTGACCGAGAGCAAGCTCGGCCTGCTGCCCGCGGTGATCTCGCCCTACGTCATCGCCGCGATCGGCGCGCGCCAGGCGCGGCGCTACTTCGCCAGCGCGGAGCTGTTCGACGCCGCCGAGGCGCTGCGGATCGGCCTGCTGCACCAGGTGGTGCCGGCCGAGGCGCTGGACGCCGCCGTGCAGCGCCAGATCGACCTGCTGCTGAAGGCCGCCCCGCTGGCCAGCGCCGCCGCCAAGCGGCTGGTGCGCGAAGTCGCCGCCGGGACCGACCGCGACCGCCTGGATGCCGACAACGCCGCCCTGATCGCCCGCCTGCGGGTGTCGCTGGAAGGCCAGGAAGGCATCGCCGCCTTCCTCGAAAAACGCCCGCCGAACTGGATGCCACGCTGATGTTCGACACCCTGCTCATCGCCAATCGCGGCGAAATCGCCTGCCGCGTGATCCGCACCGCGCGCAAGCTCGGCATCCGCACCGTCGCGGTGTTTTCCGAGGCCGACGCCGACGCCCAGCACGTGCGCCTGGCCGACGAGGCGCACTGTATCGGCGGGCCGCGCCCGCAGGACAGCTATCTGCGCGGCGAGGCCATCCTGGAGGTCGCCAGAAAGACCGGCGCGCAGGCCATCCACCCGGGCTACGGCTTTTTATCCGAGAACGCCGACTTCGCCGACGCGGTGCAGGCCGCCGGGCTGGTGTTCGTCGGGCCGTCCGGCGCCTCGATGCGCAAGATGGGCAGCAAGGCCGGTGCCAAGGACCTGATGGCCGCCGCCGGCGTGCCGGTGGTGCCGGGCTACACCGGCGAGGATCAGTCGCCCGAGCTGCTGCAGCGCGAGGCCAACCGCATCGGCTACCCGCTGATGATCAAGGCCGCGCATGGCGGCGGCGGCAAGGGCATGCGCATCGTGCGCGAATCCGGCGAGTTCGCCGCGCACCTGGAAAGCTGCCAGCGCGAGGCCAGGAACGCCTTCGGCCGCGACCGCGTGCTGCTGGAGCGCTACATCGAGCATCCGCGCCACATCGAGATCCAGGTGTTCGCCGACCACCACGGCGGCGCGCTCCACCTCGGCGAGCGCGAGTGCTCGGCCCAGCGCCGCTACCAGAAGGTGCTGGAGGAATCGCCCTCGCCGTTCCTGACCCCGGAGCTGCGCGCCGCGATGGGCGCGGCGGCGGTGCAGGCGGCGCGCGCGATCGACTACGCCAATGCCGGCACGGTGGAGTTCATCGTGGCGCCGTCGGGCGAGTTCTTCTTCATGGAGATCAACATCCGCCTGCAGGTGGAACACCCGGTCACCGAGCTGGTCACCGGGCTGGACCTGGTGGAATGGCAGCTGCGGATCGCCGCCGGCCAGCCGCTGCCGCTGGCGCAGGAGGCCATCGTCCAGCGCGGCCATGCGATCGAGGTGCGGCTGTACGCGGAAGACCCGGATGCCGGCTTCCTGCCCGGGTCCGGCACCCTGCAGACGCTGCACCTGCCGCCGCCGTCGCGGCACGTGCGGATCGACGCGGGCGTGGTGGAAGGCGACACCGTCACCATCTTCTACGACCCGATGATCGCCAAGCTGATCGTGTGGGACGAGGACCGTCCGCGCGCGCTGGCGCGCCTGCGCGAGGCGCTGGCGCAGTGCCGGATCGCCGGCCCGAAGTCGAACGTGGCCTTCCTCGAGCGGCTGGTGCGGCACCCGGCGGTGGTGGAGGCGCGGATCGACACCGGCTACCTCGACCGCCATCTCGACGAATTCCTCGCCCCCGCGACCCCGGAGCCGTCCGCGGTGCTGGCCGCCGCCTGCGCCTGCCTGCTGGCGCAGGAAGCGGCGGCCGGCGCGGCGGCCGCGGCCTCGCCCGACCCGACCTCGCCGT
>JBKBXH010000288.1:0-2337 GCA_046313655.1 Thermomonas sp.
GGGCACGCCGGGCGGAAGCCGCATCATCACGATGGTGCTGCTGGGCATCCTCGGCTACGACGCCGGGCTGGATGCGCCGCAGGTCGCCGCGCTGCCGCGCTACCACCACCAGTGGCTGCCGGACGTGATCGACGCCGAGCCGAAGGCGATCTCCGCCGACGCCGCGGCGAAGCTGCGCGCGATGGGCCACGTGGTCGAGTTGCCGCCGGACGAGGCCGCGGGCGGGCGCGGCTCCAGCCACGTCTGGGGCAACCTGCAGACGGTGGAGTGGGATCGCCGCGCCAACGTCATGCGCGGCGGCAGCGACCCGCGCTACCCGGAAGGCAAGGCCGCGGTGCTGGCGCAGCCCTGATCGGCGCGCGCCATCCCCTATGCCATTCCCCACGCACCGCGCAGGAGGCATCCCCATGAAACTCTGGTCCCTGCTGGGCAATTCGCAGAAGCTCGACGGCGGCGCGATGTTCGGCAACGCGCCCAAGGCGCTGTGGGCGCGCTGGATGGCGGTGGATGCCGACAACCGCATCGACCTGGCCTGCCGCGCGCTGCTGGCCAGCCCGCTGAACGGCAAGACCGTGCTGTTCGAGACCGGCATCGGCGCGTTCTTCCCGCCGCCGCTGCGCGAGCGCTACGGCGTGGTCGAGGACCGCCACGTGCTGCTGGATTCGCTGGCGCAGGCCGGTTTCGGCCACGAGGACATCGACGTGGTGGTGCTCAGCCACCTGCACTTCGACCATGCCGGTGGCCTGCTGGCGCCGTGGGCCGAGGGCCGCGCGCCGGAGCTGCTGTTCCCGAACGCCACCTTCGTGGTCGGCCGCGACCACTTCGCGCGCGCGCGCCATCCGCACCCGCGTGACCGCGCCAGCTTCATCCCGGAACTGCCCGCGCTGCTGGAGGCGAGCGGCCGGCTGGAGCTGGTGGACGGCGACCACAGCGCCGCGCTGGGCGCGGCCGTGCGCTTCCATCACAGCGACGGCCACACGCCGGGGCTGCTGCTGGCCGAGATCGTCGGGCCGGAGACGGTGGACGGGCAGCCGCACGGCGGCGTGGTGTTCTGTGCCGACCTGATCCCCGGCCGGCCGTGGGTGCACGTGCCGATCACCATGGGCTACGACCGCAACGCCGAACTGCTGATCGACGAGAAGCGCGCCTTCCTCGAGGACAAGCGGGCCCGCGACGTGCGCCTGTTCTTCACCCACGACCCCGGCTGTGCGCTGGCGCAGGTGGTGCGCGACGACAATGGCCGCTTCGTCACCGCGCACGAATACCCTGAACTGCACGCCCGCCCGCTGGCGGCCTGAGGAATCGCGATGCCCCGGATCACCCTGCTGTTCACCGCCCTGCACGTGCTGCTGATGCTGGTGCTGCTGGCGCGCATCTCGCAGGTCCGGCATGCGCGCGGCATCGGCCTCGGCGACGGCGGCGACCCGGACCTGGTGCGGCGCATCCGCGTGCACGGCAATTTCGTCGAGCACGCGCCGATCGCCCTGCTGCTGCTCGCCCTGCTGGAGCTTTGCGGCCTGCCGTCGGCCTGGGTCTGGGGCTTCGGCGCTGCCCTGCTGCTGGGCCGCGTGCTGCACGCGCAAGGCCTCTCGCGCCGCAGCGGCCACTCCTTCGGCCGCTTCTGGGGCACCGCCCTGACCTGGCTGGTCCTGCTGCTGATGGCCCTCGCCGGGGTGTGGCTGGCGCTGGGGTGACGGCGCAAGGCCGGGTGGTGCGGGTGCCCGCTCAATCCACCGGCGTACCGAACAGGCGGTCGCCGGCGTCGCCGAGGCCGGGGCGGATGTAGGCGTTTTCGTCGAGGCGCTGGTCGATCGCGGCGACGTACACATCGATGTCGGGATGGGCGGCTTCCAGCGCGTGCAGGCCTTCCGGCGCGGCAACCAGGAAGATCGCCTTGATCCGCGGGCAGCCGGCGTCCTTCAGCAGCTGGATGGCGGCGATCGCGCTGCCGCCGGTGGCCAGCATCGGGTCGATCAGCAGCGCGGTGCGCGCGTGCATGCGGTCGGCCAGGCGCTGGTAATAGCCCTCCGGGCGGTGGGTGCTTTCGTTGCGGCGCAGGCCGACCACGCTCACCGGTGCCGCCGGCAGCAGGGCCTGCACGCCGGGCAGGAAGCCGAGGCCGGCGCGCAGGATGGGCACCAGGGTGAGGTGTTCGCCGCGCACGTGTTCCACCTGCAACGGGCCGGCCCAGGTCTGCACCGTCACTGCCTCGGTGGGCAGGTCGCGGGTGGCCTCGAACGCCAGCAGCCCCGCGATTTCGCCGGCCAGCTGGCGGAAGTGGACGGGATCGGTGCTGATGTCGCGCAGCTTGCCGAGCTTGTGGCGGACCAGCGGATG
>JBKBXH010000289.1:0-2321 GCA_046313655.1 Thermomonas sp.
CAGCGGCTATGTCGGCCTGTCCACCGTGCTGGCGATGGCCAGCCTGCCGGTGTTCGCGTGGTGGCAGCAGGCCGGGCCCGCGCGTACCGGGTTCGCGCTGGCGATGGCGCTGTTCCTGCTGTTCACCCACCGCGGCAACCTGCAGCGGCTGCGGCGCGGCACCGAATCGCGGTTCGAACGTGCGCGCCTGTGGCGGCGCCGGCGGGCCGGGGCATGAGCGATGGCCGCGACGAGCGCGCGCTGCTGCGGCGGCTGGCGGCCGGGCCGGTCAGCGGCGACGTGCTGGCCGGCGAACTCGGGCTGACCCGCGCCGCGGTGTGGAAGCGCATCGAGGCCCTGCGCGAGGCCGGCCTGGCGATCACCGCGCTGCCCGGGCGCGGCTATCGCTTGCAGCCGCCCCCCGACCTGCTGGAGGCGGAGGCGATCCGCGCCGCGCTGCCCGCCGCCGTGCGCGCCGAACTGGCGGCGCTGGAGGTGGTATGGGCGCTGGAATCCCCCCATACCAGCCTGCTGCAGCGCGAGGCGCCGGCGCGCGGCTGCGCGGTGCTGCTGGCCGAACGCCAGACCGGCGGGCGCGGCCGCCGTGGTCGCAGCTGGGCATCGCCGCTGGCGGCGCATGTGTACCTGTCGCTGGCACGCCGCTTCGAAGGCGGGCTGGCGCGGCTGGGAGGCTTGAGCCTGGTGGCCGGGGTCGCCGCCGCCGAGGCGGTGCGGGCGCTGGGGTTCCCGCAGGTGCGCCTGAAATGGCCGAACGACCTGGTGGTGGCCGAGGGCGCGGCAATGCGCAAGCTCGGCGGGCTGCTGGTGGAAGGCGGCGGCGAGGCCGGCGGCGCGGCGCGCGCGGTGGTCGGGCTCGGCCTGAACGTGCGCATGCCGCCGGCCTTCGTCGCGGCCATCGACCAGCCGTGGGCCGACCTGGCCGCCCTCGCGCCGCAACCGCCGGTGCGCAACGCAGTGGTGGCGCAGCTGCTGCAGCACCTGCTGCCCGCGCTGGCGCAGTTCGATGCCGAAGGCCTGGCGCCGTTCCTGCCGCGCTATGCCGCGCTGGATGCGCTCGCCGGTCGCCGCGTGCGCCTGCACG
The DNA here is from genome assembly GCA_046313655.1 of Thermomonas sp. GTDB lineage: Bacteria > Pseudomonadota > Gammaproteobacteria > Xanthomonadales > Xanthomonadaceae > Thermomonas. The sequence goes on from JBKBXH010000289.1 coordinate 1,082, forward strand.
AGGCGGCCGGCACCTCCGCCGCGCTGGCGCTGGGCGTGGCCGCCGACGGTGCGCTGCGGGTGCGCGACGAGGACGGCGGCGAGCGCTGCGTGCACGCCGGCGAAGTGAGCGTGCGCGCATGAGCACCTGGCTGTTCGATCTCGGCAATACCCGCCTGAAATGCGCCCCGCTCGAGGCCAACGGCCGCCTCGGCGCGGTGCGCGCGCTGGCGCACGACGAGGGCGAGGCCTGGCTGCAGGACCTGCCGTCCGGCGAGGTGGCCTGCATCGCCAGCGTGGCGTCCGACGCGCGCCGGGTGGCGCTGCTGGAGGCGCTCCTGCCGCGTTTCGCGCGCCTGCACCGGGTCGCCACCGAGGCCGCGCTGGGCCCGCTGCGGATCGCCTATGCCTCCCCGCAGCGGCTGGGGGTGGACCGCTTCCTGGCGATGCTCGGCCAGTGCGACGGCCGCCCGCTGCTGCTGGCCGGGGTCGGCACTGCGCTCACCCTCGACCTGGTGGATGCCGACGGCCGCCATCGCGGCGGCCGCATCGCGCCGTCGCCGCAGTTGATGCGGCAGGCGCTGCATGCGCGCGCCGCGCAGCTGCCGGAGAGCGGCGGTGCCTACGCCGAGTTCGCCGACGACACCGCCGACGCGCTGGCCTCCGGCTGCGAGGGCGCCGCGCTGGCGCTGATCGAGCGCAGCTTGCACGCGGCACATGCCCTGCTTGGAGTGATGCCGGAGCTGCGCCTGCACGGCGGCGGCGGCGAGGTGCTGCGCGCGCACCTGCCGGCGCATGCCTGGGTGCCGGATGCCGTGCTGCAGGGACTGGCGCGCTGGCACGCGCTGCGGATCGCATAAACTGCGGCGATGCTGCTGCGCGCCGCCATCGTGATGCTGGTCATGCTCAACCTCGGCGCCGCCGGCTGGTGGGCCTTCGCGCCCGCAGCGCCGAGGGAGGCGCCGCCGCTCGAGGGCCCGGGCCTGCGCCTGCTGACGGAAGCCGCGCCTCCCGCCGCACAGGCCACTAACGCCCCGTCCGCGCCCGCCACGCCCTCCGCCGCCCCCGCTGCTATGGCCGCTACGGCCGCGCCCATGCAGTCCGCGCCGCCTGCGGTGGCATCCCCGGCGGCCGCCTCCTGCCTGCGCTTCGGCCCGTTCGCGGATGCGCCGGCGCGCGATGCCGCGCAGGCGGCGCTGGACGCGCTCGGGGCGTCGGTGCGCGCGGTGCCGGCCGCCGCCAGGAGCACGCGCGGCTGGAAG
>JBKBXH010000290.1:0-2315 GCA_046313655.1 Thermomonas sp.
AACCGCCTCGATCTCGACCGCGCCGGCACCTGGTTGAAGCGGCCGGGACTGGAATACCGCGGCACCCGCTTCGACAAGTATTGGATCCCGGATGGCAACCTGCTGCAGGAGTGGGTGCGGCGCGGGATCAAGGAGCTGTCGATCCCGATCCCGGGCACCGGGCTGCAGCTGAAATGCGTGGTGTCTTTGCTGCAGTTCGGCGGCGGCTGCCTGCCGGTGGACCCGGACGTCAACGAACAGCCGTCCAGCGGGCGGCCCGCGCCCGACATCCCGTTCAAGCCGGAGCTGCAGGAAGACAACGGCAGCGTGCGCCCGTCCGCGCCGGCGCCTGCCGCGCCGCCCGGCGACCGGCCCTAGGCGACGCTCGTTCCTGGCCTGCGTTCGATGTGCGTCAGTGGCGCGCTTCGCGCGGCTGCAGGCGCTCAGCCGCTGCGGGTGAACGTCTGCACCATCAGGGCGCGCAGGGCCGCGTCATCGCGTGCGCGCGGCGGCGCCAGTTCGGCCAGCAGGAACCCACGTGCCTGCGCGTCCTCGGCATCCAGCCCGTCGAACTCGACGAATTCGGCATCCATCAGCGCCGCGCGCGCGGTGTCCACGCTGTCGTAGGGCAGGGTGTTGCCGTCCGCATCGAACACCTCGGCGGTGCCGGCTTCGCGCTCGCGCAGGCGCGCCCACACCACGGTGCGGCCAAGGGTGGCCAGCCACCAGCTCTCGCTCGCGTAGGCCGTCATGCCAGTGCCTGCCCGACGATCCAGAGCACGCCGCCCATCGCCAGCCCGCCGAGGATCACTAGCAGCGAGATCCGCGCCGGCGCGGCCAGCCCGCTGAGCGAGCGGTCGGGGTAAGCGCGGTAGGCGCGCCGCAGTAGCCACCACAGCGCCTTCGGCTTGAGGAAGGCGCCTTCGCCCAGCTGCGCGGTGATCGGCGGATGGCGGTCGCGGATGTGCACCAGGGTGAGCGGCCAGAAGATCACGAACGCGGTGGCGCCGGCGATCGCGGTGGCGAACGCGGTCAGGGCCAGGAACAGGACCAGGTCGGCGTCCATCGGCTCAGAACTCGGCGTGCCCGGGCGCGCGCGGATAGGCGATCGCGTCGCGGATGTTGGCCAGCCCGCACACGTACACCACCAGCCGCTCGAAGCCGAGGCCGAAGCCGGCGTGCGGCACCGTGCCGTAGCGGCGGAAGTCGCGGTACCAGCCGTAGTGCTCCGGGTCCAGCCCGAACTGGGCCATGCGCGTGTCCAGCATGTCCAGGCGCTCCTCGCGCTGGCTGCCGCCGATGATCTCGCCGATCCCCGGCGCCAGCACGTCCATCGCCGCCACGGTCCTGCCGTCGTCGTTCAGGCGCATGTAGAACGCCTTGATCTGCTCGGGGTAGTTCATCACCACCACCGGGCGGCCGACGTGCTCCTCGGTCAGCCAGCGCTCGTGCTCGGTCTGCAGGTCCAGGCCCCATTCGACCGGGAACTCGAACTTCCGGCCCGACTTCTGCAGCAGGGCGATGGCATCGGTGTAGTCGATCCGCTCGAACGGGGCGTTGATGAAGCCCTCGAGGCGGCTGACCGCGTCCTTCTGCACGCGCTCGGCGATGAAGGCCATGTCGTCGCCGCGCTCGTCCAGCACCGCGCGGAACAGGTACTTCAGGAAATCCTCGGCCAGGTTGGCGTCGTCGTTGAGGTCGGCGAACGCGATCTCCGGCTCGATCATCCAGAACTCGGCCAGGTGGCGGGTGGTGTTGCTGTTCTCGGCGCGGAAGGTGGGCCCGAAGGTATAGACCTTGCTCAGCGCCAGGCAGAACGCCTCCACGTTGAGCTGGCCGGACACAGTGAGGAAGGTTTCCTTGCCGAAGAAATCGCGCGAGAAATCCACCGCACCGTCCTTGCCGCGCGGCAGGTTGGCCATGTCCAGGGTGGAGACGCGGAACATCTGGCCCGCACCCTCGGCGTCGGAGGTGGTGATGATCGGCGTGGAGATCCAGTAGAAGCCGCGCTCGTGGAAGAAGCGATGCACCGCCTGCGCCAGGCAGTGGCGGATGCGGGTGACGGCGCCGAACAGGTTGGTGCGCGGGCGCAGGTGGGCGAACTCGCGCAGGTATTCCAGCGAATGCTGCTTGGGCTGCATCGGGTAGGTCAGCGGGTCCTCGACCCAGCCGACGACCTCGATGCCCGAGGCCTGTACCTCGAAGCTCTGGCCCTGGCCCTGCGACTTCACCAGGGTGCCGGTGCACACCACCGCGCAGCCGGTGGTCAGGTGCTTCACTTCGGATTCGTAGTTGGCCAGGGTGTCGGGCGCGACCACCTGGATCGGCGCGAAGCA
>JBKBXH010000291.1:0-2298 GCA_046313655.1 Thermomonas sp.
ATACGACTGCGCCGCGGCGGAGGCGCTGGCCGCGACCATCCCCAATGCGAACAGGCTGCCGATCAAACGCTTCATGGTGGTTCCCCGTGGATGTGGAGTGGCGTCGCGGCCAACACTGCGGGGCCGCGCTTGACGCGAGGCTGAATACCGCCACCCACGTTTAGCGCCGCGTCAGTCCGCCGGCCGTGGCCGGGCTGCCGGGCGCCATGTTGCGGCGCACGTACCGCGGCCGCCGCGCTGCGCTAAGGTGGAGACTCGCCATGACCGCCCGCCGAGCGCCGCGCTCCGGCGCGCAACGCGGACCGCCATGACGCCACGTCCATCCGCACGCGAAGGAGGTTCGGGCCCATGTCCTACAGCACTCCCCAGATTCGCAACGTGGCCCTGGCAGGCCACCCCGGCACCGGCAAGACCACCCTGTTCGAAGCCCTGCTGCATGCCGGTGGCGCACTCCAGGCGGCAGGCACGGTCGAACGCGGCAACACCGTGTCCGACTTCGACCCGATCGAGAAGGAGCGCGGACATTCCATCGATGCCGCCCTCGCCAGCCTCGACCGCCCCGGGCTGCACCTGAACCTGATCGACACCCCCGGCTACCCTGACTTCCGCGGCCCGGCGCTGGCCGCGCTGGCGGCGGCGGACACGGTGGCGGTGGTGGTGGACGCCGGCTCCGGCATCGCCCACGGCACTCGCCGGATGATGGAGCACGCGCGCCAGCGCGGCCTGTGCCGGATGCTGATGGTCAACAAGATCGACCACGGCGGGCACGACCTCGGCGCGCTGCTGGCCGCGCTGCGCGAGGCGTTCGGCCCCGAGGTGCTGCCGCTGAACCTGCCCGCCGACGGCGGCGCGCGGGTGGTGGACTGCTTCGACGGGCGCACCGGCGAGTCCGACCTCGGCGCGGTCGCGAACTGGCACCAGAAGATCCTCGACCAGGTGGTGGAGATCAACGAGACGGTGATGGACCACTACCTCGACCTCGGCGAAGGCGGGCTGTCCGGGCAGGAACTGCACGATGCCTTCGAGCAGTGCCTGCGCGAGGGCCACCTGGTGCCGGTGTGCTTCGTCTCCGCGCGCACCGGCGCCGGCGTGCGCGAATGGCTGGACGTGGCGGAACGCCTGCTGCCGCATCCCGGCGAGGCCAATCCACCGCCCTTCCGCAAGGGCGGCGGCCGCGACGCGGAGCCGGTGCAGGCCCACCCGGACCCGGACGCGCACGTGATCGCGGACGTGTTCAAGATCGTCAATGACCCGTTCGTGGGCAAGCTGGGCATCTTCCGGGTGTACCAGGGCACCGTGCGCAGGGACGCGCAGCTGTTCGTGGACGACGGCAAGAAGCCGTTCAAGGTCGCCCACCTGTACCGCCTGCAGGGCAAGGAGCACGTGGAGATCGCGCAGGCGGTGCCGGGCGACATCGCCGCGGTGGCCAAGGTGGACGAGCTGCACTTCGACGCGGTGCTGCACGACTCGCACGACGAGGACCACATCCATCTCGCGCCGTCCGCCTTTCCGCGGCCGATGTTCGGGCTGGCGGTGGCCCCGGCCAGCAAGGGCCAGGAACAGAAGCTGGCGCTGGCGCAGGAAGACCCGGCGTTCGTGGTCGAACACAACGCGGAGACCAACGAGACCGTGGTGCGCGGCCTCTCCGACCTGCACCTGCGGGTGATGCTGCGCCGCCTGCAGGACCGCTATGGGGTGGAAGTGGCGACCCATCCGCCGCGGATCGCCTACCGCGAGACCATCGCCCAGCCGGCCGAGGGCCACCATCGCCACAAGAAGCAGACCGGCGGCGCCGGGCAGTTCGGGGAGGTGTTCCTGCGCATCGAGCCGCTGCCGCGCGGGGCCGGCTTCGAGTTCATCGACGAGGTGAAGGGCGGCACCATCCCCGGGCAGTTCATCCCCGCGGTGGAGAAAGGCGTACGCCAGGTGCTGGCCAGCGGCGCGCTCGCCGGCTATCCGATCCAGGACGTGCGGGTGGTGGTGTACGACGGCAAGCACCATCCGGTGGACAGCAAGGAGGTGGCGTTCGTGGCCGCCGGCAAGCGCGCCTTCCTGGACGCGATCGGCAAGGCCCAGCCGCAGGTGCTGGAGCCGATCGTGGAGCTGGAGGTGAGCGCGCCCGAGCAGCACATGGGCGATGTCAGCGGCGGGCTCGCGGCCAAGCGCGCGCGCATCCACGGCACCGACAGCCTCGGCGGCGGCGAGATCGTGGTGCGCGCGCAGGTGCCGCTGTCGGAGCTGGAGGGCTACGCGGCCGAGCTGAAATCCGCCACCGGCGGGCGCGGCCGCTACGCGCTG
>JBKBXH010000292.1:0-2295 GCA_046313655.1 Thermomonas sp.
GCCAGCTCGCTGCCCTGGTGCTGCCAGCGGCGCAGCGCGGTATGCACGCCAGCCGCGTCGCCCAACAGCGCATCCAGCAGCTCGGCCGACGCGCGTTCCGGCAGCGGATGCGCCTGGCAGCCTTCGCCCAGCCCCGGGTCCGACCACGCCAGGGCCACCTGCGCATCGCCCGGAAGCAGCGCACACAGCGCCTGCGCGAGCGCAGCGGAGACCACTGACTCACGATCCGGATGCCCCAAGGACGTCACTACCTGGCTGGACAACATGTTCATCTCTTCTGGCGCCGGATGCCCGGCACCTCCCCTGTGGCCTGAGCATAGCGCGCCGACCGGGGGGCAGTGGAAGCCCGCAACCCCGTTCATCGCCACGGGACGTTCAACGGGACATCGCCCACCTGCCTGCGCCCATGTTGTCCCCTGCCCTTGCGCCCACATCGCCCTGCTATGCGGAATCCGGCCCAGCGCTTACCCTGTGCGCCGTGGACGCCGCTGCCCTGCCAACCGACGAATCGCTGATGCTGGCCTGGGCCGCTGGCGAGCTGCCTGCGTTCGAAACCCTGTATGCGCGCCACCGCAGCCGCCTGTACAGCTTCCTGCTGCGCCAGCTGCGCGATGCCGCTCTGGCCGACGAGATGTTCCAGGACGTGTGGCAACGCGTGATCGCCGCGCGCGCGGGCTGGCAACCCGATGCCGCCTTCACCACCTGGCTGTTCCGCATCGCCCACAATCGGCTCAACGACCACTGGCGTGCGGCGCGGCATCGCCCGCCCGCGCCCGGTGATGCCGAGGAGCGTGTCGCCCGCATGAGCGATACGCGTACGCCGGAAACCCAGCTGTCCGAGTTCGAACAGCGCCGCCGGCTGCAGCTGGCCATGGAGCAGCTGCCCGACGAACAGCGCGAGGTACTGCAGTTGCGCCTGGAGCAGGAACTGAGCCTGGAAGAGATCGCCGAGATCACCGGCGTGGGCCGCGAAACCGTGAAATCGCGCCTGCGCTATGCCATGGACAAGTTGCGTGCGGGGTTGTCGGAATGAACCGGTCCGCGCCGCTGACCCCGGAAGAACGCGAGCTGGCACGCCTGCTCGGTCGTCCCGCGCCCACCGCACCGTCGAGCGCGCTGGACGAGGCCGTGCTGGCGGCCGCACGGGCGTCGCTGCACACGCCGCCGGTGGCGCAGTCCGTGCCTGCCCCGGGGACGGCCGCGCCTGCCCGCAGCATCCCGCAGGCCGCTCGCCGCCGCTCTCGCCTGCCGGCCGCGCTCGGTCTGGCCGCCTCGGTAGTGTTCGCCGTGGGCATCGCCTGGCAGCTCAAGCCCGACGCACCGCAGCCCGCGCCCAGCGCAGCCCCGTCGGCCGCGATCGAGGCGCTGCCCGCACCCGCAGCGGCACCGCTGGCACCCGAGGCACGCCAGGTTGAAGCGCCGATGGCCGCAAACGACGTGGCCGAGGATGCCACGGCGCCGGCAGCGAAGTCGTCCGCGCCGCCGCCGGCACCGCCACGCGCCGACACGCGCGAGCCCTTCGTCACCCGGCCCGTGCCCGCCCCGATCGTGGCCGCACCGCTGCCTCCGCCTCCGCCGCCGCCGGCAGCACCGGTGGCGGCCGCGCCGCCGTCCCAGGCCTACGCGATGGACGCCGTTGCTGCGCCTGCGCCTGCGCCTGCGCTGGAGAAGATCACCACCACCGGCAGCCGCGCACGCCAGCAGGCCACCGATATCCAGTCCGCGCCGATGGCGGCCGAACCGGCGCGCAACGCCGCCGGTGCGCCCGGGGTGATGCGCCGCGCCGCGCCAGCGGCGATAAGCGGCACGCTGTCCGACAGCGCCGTCAACGCCGCGGTCGATGCCGATGCCACGCTGCCCCGCAAGCAATGGCTCCAGCGCATCCGCGAGCGCCGCGACAACGGCGACGTGGATACCGCGCGCGCCAGCCTGGAACGCTATCTGCAGCACTATCCGGAAACCCGCGTCCCGCGCGACCTTCGCCAGCTGCTCGAGACCTGACGCGCCCGGGCGCAGCCAGCCCACTACAATGGTGGGAATGTCCGACACGCTCGCCACCCCCGTCAGCCACAGCCTGGAGATCAAGCACAGCCGCTTCATCGCCCATGCGGCCCCCATCGATGACGCGGCGGCGGCCCTGGCCTTCCTGCAGCAGGTGGCCGTGCCCGACGCCACCCACAACTGCTGGGCCTACCGGCATGGCGGGGAATATCGCTCCAGCGACGATGGCGAGCCGGCCGGTACTGCCGGGCGCCCGATCCTGGCGGCGATCGACGGCCAAGGCTTCGACCGGGT
>JBKBXH010000293.1:0-2247 GCA_046313655.1 Thermomonas sp.
GGCGTGCAGCGCCACCTCGTCGGCCCCCAGCTCGCGCATGTCGCCCAGCACCAGCCAGGCCTCGCCACCGCCTTCGGCCAGGGTGTCGATGGCGGCCGCCAGCGATCCGGGATTGGCGTTGTAGCTGTCGTCGATCAGCAGCGCGCCGCTACGCAGCGGGCGCGCCACCAGCCGCCCGGCCACCCGTTCGCTGGCCTCCAGCCCGGCGCGGATCTGGTCGAGCCCGGCGCCGACCGCCAGCGCCATCGCCGCCGCCGCCAGCGCGTTGCGCACGTTGTGGCGGCCGGCCAGCGGCAGCGCCACCTCCGTCTCGCCCGCGGGCGTCACCAGCACGAAGCGCGAGCCGTCGACCCCGGCCTGGATCGCGCGCGCGCTGACCTCGGCCGCGGCCTCGATCCCGAACCGGATCATCCGCCGCCCGCGCAGGCGCTCGCTGAAATACACCGCGAACGCATCGTCCGCGTTCACCACCGCCACCCCGCCGTCGGGCAGCGCCTGGTAGATCGCGCCCTTGGTCTGGGCCACGCCGAGCAGGCTACCCATGCGCTCCAGGTGGGCGGCGGCGACGTTGTTCACCAGCGCCACGTCCGGCCGTGCGATCGCGCACAGGTAGGCGATGTCGCCGGGCTTGCCGGCGCCCATCTCGTACACCGCGAAGCGCGCGTCGTCGGGCGCTTCCAGCACCGCCAGCGGCAGCCCGATCTCGTTGTTGCGGTTGCCGGGGTTGGCGTAGGCGCCGCCCAGCTGGCGCAGGATCGACAGCAGCAGGGTCTTGACCGTGGTCTTGCCGTTGCTGCCGGTGACCGCCAGCACCTTGGTGGCGCGCCCGGCCTGCACCGCGGCGGCCAGGCTGCCCAGCGCGCGCTGGGTGTCGGCCACCACCACCTGCGGGATGTCCACCGCCTGCACCTGCGCCACCAGCGCGGCCACGCAGCCGCCTTCGGCCGCGGCCTGCACGTGCGCATGGCCGTCGAAGCGCTCGCCCTTGAGGGCGACGAACAGCGCGTCGCCGCCCGGCAGCGCGCGGGTGTCGGTGGCGATCGCATCCACCGTGCGGTCGGCGCCGTGCAGGCGGCCGCCGGTGGCCTGCGCGATCCAGCTGAGCAGGCGCGGGGTCATGCCGCCTCCCCGCCGCGCCGGCGCAGGCACTCGCGCGCCACCGCGGCATCCTCGAACGGGTGCTTCACACCCGCGATCTCCTGGTAGGGTTCGTGGCCCTTGCCGGCCACCAGCACCACGTCGCCGGGCGCGGCCTCGGCGATCGCACTGGCGATCGCGGCGGCGCGGTCGCGCTGCACCACCACCGCCTGCGGGGCGAGGAACCCGGCGAGGATGTCGGCTACGATCGCATCGCCGTCCTCGCCGCGCGGGTTGTCGTCGGTGACGATCACGGCGTCGGCCAGGCGCTCGGCGATCGCCGCCATCTGCGGGCGCTTGCCGGTGTCGCGCTCGCCGCCGCAGCCGAACACGCAGACCAGGCGCCCGGCGGCATGCGCGCGCAGCGAGGCCAGCGCCTGCTCCAGCGCGTCCGGCGTGTGCGCGTAATCCACCACCACCAGCGGCTGCCCCGGCGCGCCGCCCAGCCGGTTCATGCGGCCGTCCACCGGCAGCAGCTGCGACAGGGTCTCGGCGATCAGCGCCGGCGCCATGTCCAGCGCGTACAGGGTGGTCGCCACGCCCAGCAGGTTGTCCACGTTGAAGCGCCCCAGCAGCGGCGAACGCACCGGGTGCGCCTGGCCGCCGGCATGCAGCAGGAAGCCGATGCCGCCGGCGTCCAGCACCAGCTCCTCGGCGCGCACGCTGGCGCCGGCCGCGCCGCGCGAGGAGAACCCCAGCGCGCGCACCTTGCCCTGCACCGCCGCGAACAGCTCGCGCCCGAACGCATCGTCCAGGTTCACCGCCGCCGCACGCAGCCCCGGCCAGTCGAACAGCCGGGCCTTGGCCGCGCCATAACGGGCCATGTCGCCGTGGTAGTCGAGGTGGTCGCGGGTGAGGTTGGTGAACACGGCGACGTCGAAATGCACGCCGTCCACCCGGCCCTGGTCGAGCGCATGCGAAGAGACTTCCATCGCCACCGCCGAGGCGCCTTCGTCGCGCAGTTCCGCCAGCAGCGCATGCAGGCGCAGCACCAGCGGGGTGGTGAAGCCGGTCGGCACCGCCTTCGGCCAGATCCCGGCGCCAAGCGTGCCCAGGGTGCCTGCCTTCTGCCCGCGCAGGGTCCAGGCCTGGGCCAGCAGCTGCACGGTC
>JBKBXH010000294.1:0-2240 GCA_046313655.1 Thermomonas sp.
GGACGGCGGCCATCGCATGAGCCGCCGCGAGCGCTTCAAGAACCGCCGCGAGCGCCAGCGCGAACGCCAGCGCGATGGCGGCCTGCCGGACGACGGCGGCAATGGCAACGAACCCTTCGTGCCGCGCCCGCACCCGCAGGTGCCGGAAGGCTTCCCCACCTACACCCTGGGCGACCTCAAGCGGATGCCCGCCTACAAGCTGCTGGAGATCGCCGACCAGCTCTCGATTAGCGAGGGCGTGGCGCGCGCGCGCAAGCAGGACATCATCTTCGCGATCCTGAAGGTGCTCACCCGCCACGGCGAGGGCGTGCAGGCCGACGGCGTGCTGGAGATCCTGCCCGACGGCTTCGGCTTCCTGCGCGCGGCCGAGGCCAGCTACCTGGCCGGCCCGGACGACACCTACATCAGCCCGTCGCAGATCCGCCGCTTCAACCTGCGCACCGGCGACCACGTCTCCGGCCGCATCCGCTGGCCCAAGGACGGCGAGCGCTATTTCGCGCTGAACATCGTCGACACCATCAACGGTGAGCCGCTGGAAGCGTCGAAGAACAAGACCCTGTTCGAGAACCTCACCCCGCTGTTCCCGCGCAAGCGCTTCAAGCTGGAGCGCGGCGATGGCTCCAGCGAGGACATCACCGGCCGCATCCTGGATCTCATGGCCCCGCAGGGCAAGGGCCAGCGCGCCCTGATCGTCAGCCCGCCCAAGGCCGGTAAGACGATGATGATGCAGCAGATTGCCAGCGCCATCACCTACAACCACCCGGACGTGCACCTGATCGTGCTGCTGATCGACGAGCGTCCGGAGGAAGTGACCGAGATGCAGCGCACCGTGCGCGGCGAGGTCATCAGCTCCACCTTCGACGAGCCGGCCGCGCGCCACGTGCAGGTGGCCGAGATGGTGATCGAGCGCGCCAAGCGCCTGGTCGAGCACAAGAAGGACGTGGTGATCCTGCTCGACTCCATCACCCGCCTCGCCCGCGCTTACAACAACGTGCTGCCGAGCAGCGGCAAGGTCCTGACCGGCGGCGTGGACGCCAATGCCCTGCACCGCCCGAAGCGCTTCTTCGGCGCGGCCCGCAACGTCGAGGAAGGCGGCTCGCTCACCATCATCGCCACCGCGCTGGTGGATACCGGCAGCGCGATGGACAAGGTGATCTACGAAGAGTTCAAGGGCACCGGCAACAGCGAGATCCACCTCGATCGCCGCATCACTGAAAAGCGCGTGTACCCGGCGATCGCCGTTAACCTGTCCGGCACCCGCCGCGAGGATCTGCTGATCGAGCCCGAGCTGCTGCAGAAGATCTGGATCCTGCGCAAGCTGCTGCACCCGATGGACGAGATCGCGGCGATGGAGTTCCTGCTCGACAAGATGAAGAACACCAAGTCCAACGACGAGTTCTTCCAGTCGATGAAGCGCTGACGCTTCGCCGGACGCCGCATTTGTTCCCATTGACGCCCCGCCTTGTGCGGGGCGTCGGTGTTTGTGCCAATCGCGGCGCAGGCGTTCACTCGAGCTGGCGGCCAGGGCGAAGCCGACACGCGGGCGGGTGATAGGCGGCGCGATCAGTGGCCGCCGCGGGCCTCGCCGGTCTCGATCACCTTGTCGAGGATGTAGGCGTAGCGCGAGCCGTCGGCGGGTGGGGACTTGCGCGGGTAGCGGTCCACCCGCAGCACGTCGCGCACGCCCTCGCGGTGGGTATAGCCCTCGATCGGGTCGTAGAAATGGGTGAACGCGCCGGACGTGCCCTGCACCAGGCCCTGCGCGTCGTAGTGCAGCTCGCGCACCTGCAGGCAGCGCGCCTGCGGGATCAGCGGATGCGGGCAGGGCGCGCTGGCGGCGGCCACTTCCAGGAACAGCCGCTGCGGCGGGCCGTCGAAGCGGGCAGCGGCGGTGGGCAGGCCGGCGAAGGTGAGGGTGTCGCCGGCCGCGTTGACCAGCACCAGCCGCGGCGGGGTGCCGGCATCCAGCTGCATCGCCAGGCGCCCTTGCAGGCGGTTGGCGACCGCACCGTCCAACGCGGCCAGCGCCGGGTCCGGGCAGGCGCGCATGCTGGAGGCGAACGCGGCGATGGTCAGGCTGTCCACGGCCACCCTGTGGGGCGCGCTCAGCACATTGCAGGCATTGCCCACGCTCACCAGCGAGGCGTTGAAGTCCAGCTGCAGCGGCGCCTCGGGGCGCGCGAACAGGGCGTCGATGCGGTGGCCGCCGGCATCCACCGCCGCCACCAGCCGCCAGTGGT
>JBKBXH010000295.1:0-2236 GCA_046313655.1 Thermomonas sp.
GAGGTGAGCCAGCCCACCAGCGCCGCCAGCGCCGCCGCCGCCAGCAGGGCGCGCAGCGCGGCCTGTTGCATGAGCCGCAGCAGGCGGTCCTGGGCCTGCAGGCGCTGCCCGGTGAGCAGCACCTCGCCGCCGCGCAGGCGCTGCTCGTAAGCGATCACCCGCAGCGCATCGCCGGTTTCCGGCATCCGTTCGGTGAACTCCACCCAGCGTCCGTGGGGGCCGGGGAGGCTGGCATCCGGCCGTTCGCCAACCAGCGCGCTACCGTCCGCGCCAGCCAGCGCGTACACCGCGTCCGGATCGCCGTCATCGCCGTGGATGCGCGCCTGGATCTCGTCCAGCAGCGCGCTGCGCCCACCCTCACGGTAGGTGTCCACGAGGGTGATGGCATCGGCACGCACCAGGTCGCGCGCTTCGTGCAGCAGCAGGCTGGAGACCGCGTAGTACAGGCCGCCGCCGATCAGCACCACCGCGGCCAGGAAGCTGCCCATCACCAGCAGGGCCAGGCGCGCGCTGGTGGACGGCAGCAGGCGCTTCATGGCGATCACTCCGACAGCCGGTAGCCGGCGCCGCGCACGGTATGCAGCAGCGGGCGGGCGAAGTCGTGGTCGATCTTCTGGCGCAGGCGGCTGATGTGGACGTCGATGACGTTGGTCTGCGGGTCGAAGTGGTAGTCCCATACCGCCTCCAGCAGCATGGTGCGGGTCACCACCTGGCCGGCGTGGCGCATCAGGAATTCAAGCAGGCGGAACTCGCGCGGCTGCAGCTCGATCCGGCGGCCCTCGCGGCGCGCCTCGCGCGCGAGCAGGTCCAGTTCGAGCTCGCCGACCCGCAGCCGGGTGGGCTCGCGCTCGCCGCCGTGGTGGCGGCGCACGATGCCGTCCAGGCGCGCGCTCAGCTCGGCATAGGCGAATGGCTTCACCAGATAGTCGTCGGCCCCCGCGCGCAGGCCTTCCACCCGGTGGTCGGTATCCCCGAGCGCGGTCAGCAGCAGGATCGGCACGTGGCTGCCGGCGCCGCGCAGGGTGCGCAGCAGGGTCAGCCCGTCCAGCCCCGGCAGCATGCGGTCCAGCACCAGCGCGTCGAACGGCTCGGTGGTGGCCAGGAACAGGCCCTGCTTGCCGTCGGCGGCGTGGTCCACCACGTGCCCGTCCTCGCGCAGGCCCTTGCAGATGAAGGCGGCGGTATGGGCATCGTCCTCGACCAGAAGGATTCGCATGGCGGATCGCAGCTCCCGTATTCCCTTGTCCGTGTCTCTTGTCCGTGCCTCTAGCTCGCGCCGGTCGCCGGCGCCTCGCATCCGGGCCGTCGTGCCCGCCGAGTGCAGCGCGCAGGCGACGCCCTGCGCCGGAAGCCTGCACGGGAACGCCCCCGCGGGAAAGCATCCTTCAAAAAAAAGAATACCCCGCAGGCAGCAACCTGCGGGGTATTCCGCGCATGGGGCGGACCAGCCGGCATGGACGAGGGAGGCATCCTCCGGCGCGCGGCCGCCGGCACGCGGAACCGGCTTACTTCTTGGCCGGGGCGTCGCTGCTCGCGGCCGGGGCGGCAGCCTGCGCCTTGCCGTGCTTGTGGTGCTTGCGGTGATGCTTCTTGTGCATCGCCGGCTTGGCGGCGGTGGCACTGCTGGCGGCCGGGGTGGAGGCCGGGGCGCTCTGGCCCGACTGCGCGGGCACGGCGGCCACGGCGGCGCCGGTCAGGGCGGTGAAGGCAACGGCGATCAGGCTCTTGCGGACGATGTTCATGGTCGATTCCTCGGATGTGTCTGGGGTGGTGGAACGGTGGTTGTGCTGGAGCGCGGGTGCCGCGGACGCTGCGTGCCGACGTGGGGGAGGGCCGCCGCGGTGGCGCGGCTTACTTCTTGGACGGGGCGACCGACGCGGCCGGCTTGGCCTCGGTCTTGCCAGTCTTGGCGACCGACTTGCCGGTGGCCGGCTTGGCGGCGGTGGCCGCAGCGGTGGCGGCTTGGCTTTCGATGGCGACAGCGGCTGCAGCGGCTGTGGCTGCGGCGGCGGGGGCACAGCAGTGTGCGCCGCCTTGCGCCGGGGCTGCGGCGACGGCTCAGACGCCGCCGCTGCGGCAGCCTTCTTCTTGTTCTGCAGCAGCGCCTTTGCCAACACGGAATCTTCCTCCACGCGCAGCAGTTGCCCGGCTGCACACCCCGCGCCAGCGCCATGAACGCGATGCATTCCGCGGCGACGCAACACGCGCACGGTGCCTCACCTGGCGGCTCAGTGTC
>JBKBXH010000296.1:0-2231 GCA_046313655.1 Thermomonas sp.
TCGCAGCTTTCCGGGTTTTCCAGCGAGCAGGCCACCGCTTGTGCCGGGGTGTAGCGGGCGACGGTGGTCTTGGCGATCTTCGTGGCCGGCCGCGAGCGCAGGTAGTAGGTGGTCTTGAGCCCCTGCTTCCATGCATGCATGTACATCGACGACAGCGCGCCGATGCTCGGGCTTTCGATGAACAGGTTGAGCGAGGCGGACTGGTCGATGAAGGCGCCGCGCTCGGAAGCCATGTCGATCAGGCTGCGCATCGGCAGCTCCCACGCGGTGCGGTAGACCTGGCGCAGCACCTCCGGGATCTGCGCGATGCCCTGGATCGAGCCCTCCGCCAGTTTGATCGCATCGCGCATCTCCGGCGTCCACAGGCCAAGGGTCTTCAGTTCTTCCACGAGGTAGCGGTTCACCTGCAGGAAGTCGCCGGAGAGCGTCTCGCGCTTGAACAGGTTGGACACCTGCGGCTCGATGCACTCGTAGCAGCCGGCGATCGAGGCGATGGTCGCGGTCGGCGCGATCGCCACCAGCAGCGAATTGCGCAGGCCGTGCTGGCGGATGCGCTCGCGCAGTGCGTCCCAGCGCGCCGGCTGCTCCGGCGCCACGCCCCAGGCGTCGAACTGCAGCTCGCCGCGTGCAGCGCGGGTGTCGGCGAAGGCCGCGTGCACCCCCAGCTCCTGCGCCAGCGCGCAGGAGGTCTCCAGCGCGTGGAAGTAGATCTCCTCGGCGATCCTGCGCGAGAGCGCACGCGCGGGCGCGCTGTCGAACGGCAGGCGCAGGCGGAAGAACACGTCCTGCAGGCCCATGCAGCCCAGCCCGACCGGCCGCCAGCGCAGGTTGCCGCGACGCGCCGGCTCGATCGGATAGAAATTGAGGTCGATCACCCGGTCCAGCTGGCGCACCGCCATGCGCACGGTCTCGGCCAGTCGCTCGAAGTCGAACTGCCCGTCCGCGTCGAAGTGGCGCGCGAGGTTGATCGAACCGAGGTTGCACACCGCGGTCTCGGCGTCGGAGGTCACCTCGAGGATCTCGGTGCACAGGTTGGACAGGTGGACCACGTTGCCGGGCAGCGCGGTCTGGTTACAGGCGCGGTTGCACTTGTCCTTGAACGCCATCCAGCCGTTGCCGGTCTCGGCCAGGGTGCGCATCATCCGCGCGTATAGCTTGCGCGCCGGCAGCGTGCGCACCGCCCGGCCCTGCGCCTCGGCCTGCAGGTAGGCGTGCTCGAAGTCCTCGCCGTACAGGTCCACCAGCTCCGGCACCTGCGCCGGATCTAACAGCGACCACGACTGGTCGGCCTCCACCCGGCGCATGAACAGGTCCGGCACCCAGTTGGCGAGGTTGAGGTTGTGGGTGCGCCGCGCCTCGTCGCCGGTGTTGTCGCGCAGCTCGAGGAAATCCTCGATGTCGGCGTGCCAGGTCTCCAGGTACACGCAGGCTGCGCCCTTGCGCTTGCCGCCCTGGTTGACCGCGGCGACCGAGGAATCCAGCGTCTTCAGCCACGGCACGATGCCGTTGCTGAAACCATTGGTGGAGCGGATCAACGCGCCGCGCGCGCGCACCCGGCTGTAGCTGACGCCGATGCCGCCACTGAACTTGGACAGCTGCGCGATCTGCCCGTAGCGCTGGTAGATCGATTCCAGGGTGTCCTGCGGCGAATCCAGCAGGAAGCAGGACGAGAGCTGCTCGTGGCGGGTGCCGGCGTTGAACAGGGTCGGGCTGGACGGCAGGTACTCCAGCCGCGCCATGCCCTGGTAAAGCGCGACCGCCTCGCCCACGTCCTGGCTCAGCGCGCAGGCGATGCGCATGAAGAACTGCTGCGGGGTCTCGATCACCTTGCGGGTGTGCGGATGGCGCAGCAGGTAGCGGTCGTACAGCGTGCGCAGGCCGAAGTAGTCGAACTCGCGATCCAATTCCGGCACCAGCGCAACGTTGAGCTTGCGCGCATGCGCCTGCACGAACCCAAGCAGGCGGTCGTTGGCCAGCCCGACCTCGTGCGCGCGCTGCACCGACTGCGAGAAGGCGTGGATCTCCTGCCCCGCCACTTCCTTGGCGATCACCCCGGCCAGCAGGCGCGCGGCCAGGCGCCCGTATTCGGGTTCCTCACCGGTCAGCAGCGCGGCGGTGCGGATCGACAGCTCGTCCAGCTCGGCGGTGGTAGCGCCGTCGTACAGGCCGGAGATGGTGCGGGTGGCCACCCGCATCGGCTCCACCGCGTGCAGGCCCTCGGCCGCGCGGGT
>JBKBXH010000297.1:0-2230 GCA_046313655.1 Thermomonas sp.
CTGGCATGAAGCGCATCGACTGGACCCAGCTGGATGAGCCCGCGCGCGCGGCCGTGCTGCAGCGGCCGGTGCAGGCGGTGTCCGACGCGGTGCGCGCCGGCGTGCAGGCGGTCTTCGAGGCGGTCGCGGATCGCGGCGACGACGCCCTGCGCGACCTCACCGCGCGGTTCGATGGCGTGGCGCTCGAGGATTTCGAGGTGGATGCAGACGAATTCGCGCACGCCGCCGCTGCGGTGCCGGCCGAGGTGCAGGCGGCGATCGTCGAGGCGGCCGCGCGGATCGAGGCCTTCCACCGCGCCGGCATCGCGCGGCCTTATGAAGTGGAAACCGCGCCGGGCCTGACCTGCCAGCGCGTGCAGCGGCCGATCCGCCGGGTTGGCCTGTACGTGCCGGCCGGCAGCGCGCCGCTGCCCTCCACCGCGCTGATGCTGTGCGTGCCGGCGCGGCTGGCCGGCTGTGCCGAGGTGGTGCTGTGCACGCCGCCGCGCGCCGACGGCAGCGCCGATCCGGCGGTGCTGCTGGCGGCGCGGCAGGCGCCTGGCGTGCGCGTGTTCAAGCTCGGCGGCGCGCAGGCGATCGCCGCGATGGCGCTGGGCACCGCCCGCGTGCCGCGCTGCGACAAGCTGTTCGGCCCGGGCAACGCGTGGGTGGACGAGGCCAAGCGCCAGGCCGCGCAGCGCCCGGGCGGTATCGCCATCGATATGCCGGCCGGCCCTTCGGAAGTGCTGGTGATCGCCGATGCCGGCGCGAATGCCGCGTTCGTCGCCGCCGACCTGCTGTCGCAGGCCGAACACGGGCCCGATTCGCAGGTGCTGCTGCTGACCGATAGCACCACACTGCTGGATGCGGTGGCCGCGGAGGTTGAGGCCCAGCTGGCGCGGCTGCCGCGCGCCGACATCGCCCGGCGTGCGCTGCAGGCGTCGCGGCTGGTGCGGGTGCGCGACATCGCGCAGGCCATCGCCATCAGCGACGCGTACGCGCCGGAGCACCTGATCCTGTCGGTGCGCGAGCCGCGCGCGTGGCTGGACCGCATCGGCAACGCCGGCAGCATCTTCCTCGGCGACTGGACGCCGGAGGCGCTGGGCGACTACTGCAGCGGCAGCAACCACGTCCTGCCCACCGGCGGCGCGGCGCGCGCGTGGAGCGGGCTGTCCGTGGCCAGTTTCCAGAAGGCCATCACCGTGCAGGAAGCCACTCGCGCCGGGATTGCCAACGCCGGTCCGTGCGCGGCCATCCTCGCGCATGCCGAGGGCCTGCAGGCGCACGCGCGCGCGGTTGAACTGCGATTGGAGCAAGCGGCATGAGCACCACAGTGAACGCGCTGTTGCGCGAGGACCTGCGCGACTTCGGCGGCTACAAGTCGGCGCGCAGCGAGGCGCTGTCCGGCTCGATCTGGCTCAACGCCAACGAATCGGCATGGGCGAATCCGTCCGACCCGGGCGCGGCCCTGCGCCGCTACCCGCAGCCGCAGCCGGACGCGCTGCGTGAGCGCCTCGCGCGACTGTACGCCGTGGCCCCCGCGCAGCTGCTCATCGGCCGCGGCAGCGACGAAGGCATCGACCTGCTGGTGCGCGCGTTCTGCGCGCCGGGGCGCGGCCGCATCGTCATCGCGCCGCCGGTGTTCGGGATGTACGCGGTATGCGCGCGGCTGCATGGTGCCGGCGTGGTCGAGGTGCCGCTGGTGGACGAACCGGGCGGCCTGCAGGCGGACCTGCCGGCGATGGGCGATGCCGCGCTGGAGAGTGGGGCAAGCCTGCTGTTCCTGTGCACGCCCGGCAATCCGTCCGGTGAACTGCTTGCGCTCGATGCCATCGCCGCGCTGGCCGCGCGCCTGCGCGGCCGCTGCCTGGTGGTGGTGGACGAGGCCTATCTCGAATATGCGGATGCGCCGTCGGCCAGCACGCTGCTGGCAGACCACGACAATATCGCGGTGCTGCGCACCCTGTCCAAGGCGCACGCGCTGGCTGCGGCGCGGGTGGGCTGCGTGCTGGGCGCGCCCGCGCTGGTCGAAGCGCTGCGCCGCTGCCAGGCGCCGTACCCGGTCCCGCAGCCAGTGGTCGAGGCGGCCCTGGTCGCGCTGGCCCCGGAGGCGCTGGCGTTGACCCGCAGCCGCATGGAGGCGGTGCGCGAAGCGCGCGCGCGCCTGGCCGACGGCCTGCGCGGGCTGGCAGGCGTGCACCGGGTCTATCCGTCGGCGGGCAACTTCCTGCTGGTGCGTTTCGCGGATGCC
>JBKBXH010000298.1:0-2206 GCA_046313655.1 Thermomonas sp.
GCCAGTCCGCGTGCAGGCCGGCGGCGAAGCCTTCGAACACCGCGGCCGGCATGCCCTGCGGCCAGTCGTCGGCACGCACGAACCTGGGCGTGGCGCAGACCATCGCCAGCGCCGGCACCCGCGCCGGGTGCAGGCTCGCGGCGCGCAGCGCCACCAACCCGCCCAGCGACCAGCCGCACCACGGCGCGGTGGGCACCGCGGCCAGCACCGCCCGCGCGCAGGCATCCAGTTCCAGCGGCACCGCGGCGTCGCGGCTGTGGCCGTGCCCCGGCAGGTCCACCACGTACAGGGTGCGCCGCGCGCGCAGCGCCTCCACCAGCGGCGCGAAGATGCCGCCGTGCATGGCCCAGCCATGCAGCAGCACCAGCGGCGGGCCTTCGCCCGTGGTCTGCACGTGCAATGCGTTCATCGGATCGGTCATGGGCGGTCCCGCCGGCGATGGCGCGGGGCGGGCGGGGGAAGGGAAGCGGGTCGGGCGCGCATTATCGCGCGAAGCTCACGTTGGCCGGCGTATCGTCCCCCACCTGCCCCCTGCATCGCCCGAGGACCGCCATGGACGCCGCCACCCGCCTCTCGCTCTCCGACCCCGACCTGTGGCGCCAGCAGGCGCTGATCGACGGCCGCTGGTGCGCGGCCGACGGCGGCGCCACCTGCGCGGTGCACGACCCGGCCGACGGCCTGCCGCTGGGCACGGTGCCGGACATGGGCGCGGCCGAGACCCGGCGCGCGATCGCGGCCGCGCAGGCGGCGTTCCCGGCATGGGCGGGCAAGACCGCCAAGCAGCGCGCGCAGGTGCTGCGGCGGATGTTCGACCTGATGCTGGAGCACCAGGAGGACCTGGCCCGGCTGATGACCGCCGAGCAGGGCAAGCCGCTGGCGGAGTCGCGCAACGAGATCGCCTATTCCGCCGGCTACCTCGAGTGGTTCGGCGAGGAAGCCAAGCGCATGGATGGCGAGGTGATCCCCGGCCACGTGGACGGCGTGCGCATCCTCACCCTGCGCCAGCCGGTGGGCGTGGTGGCGATGATCACCCCGTGGAACTTCCCGTCCGCGATGCTGGGCCGCAAGCTCGGTCCGGCGCTGGCGTCTGGCTGCACGGTGGTGTGCAAGCCGGCCATCCAGACCCCGTTCTCGGCGCTGGCGCTGGGCGTGCTGGCCGAGCGCGCGGGGCTGCCGCCGGGCGTGCTCAACATCGTCACTGGCCAGGACGCTGCCGCCATCGGCGAGGAAATGACCCGCCATCCGCAGGTGCGCAAGCTCGGCTTCACCGGCTCCACCGCGGTCGGCAAGCGCCTGATGGCGCAGTGCGCGGACGGGATGAAGCGGATCTCGCTGGAGCTGGGCGGCAACGCGCCGTTCATCGTGTTCGACGATGCCGACCTCGATGCCGCGGTCGCCGGCGCGATCGCCAGCAAGTACCGCAACAGCGGGCAGACCTGCGTCTGCGCCAACCGCCTGCTGGTGCAGGATGGCGTGTACGCCGCCTTCGCGGAAAAGCTCGTCGCCGCGGTGCGCAAGCTGCGGGTAGGCCCGGGGCTGTCCGGCGAGAGCGACCAGGGCCCGCTGATCGACGCCAAGGCGCTCGCCAAGGTGGAGGCACACGTGGCCGACGCGCTGGCCAAGGGCGCGCGGCTGGCGCTGGGCGGCCGCCGGCATGCGCTGGGCGGCACCTTCTACGAACCGACCGTGCTGCTGGACGCCACGCCGGAGATGCGGCTGGCGCAGGAGGAAACCTTCGGCCCGGTGGCGCCGCTGTTCCGCTTCCGCGACGAGCAGGAGGCGATCGCGCTGGCCAACGCCACCGAGTTCGGGCTGGCCGGCTATTTCTACACCCGCGACCTGGCGCGCGCCTGGCGGGTGTCCGAGGCGTTGCAGTGCGGGATGGTCGGGCTGAACACCGGGCTGATCTCCACCGAGGTCGCGCCGTTCGGCGGGATCAAGCAGTCCGGCAGTGGGCGCGAAGGTTCGCATCACGGCCTGCACGACTACACCGAGATCAAGTACGTCTGTATCGGCGGGCTGTAGCCGCCGGCGCCGCGCGCGCGACCGTCACGCGTGCGCGGCCGGGGTGGCGCCGGCGGCGACCGCGTCGCGCACCACCGCCAGCGCATCCAGTAGCTGTTCCACGTCGCGTGGCGCATGCCCGGCGGACAGGGTGATGCGCAGGCGTGCGCTGCCCTCCGGCACGGTCGGCGGCCGGATCGCC
>JBKBXH010000299.1:0-2201 GCA_046313655.1 Thermomonas sp.
AGGGCACCACGGCCTTGACGCCGACCAAAAGCCCCTCGCCGCGCACTTCCGAGAGCACGGCGGGATAGCGATCGACCACGGAGGCCAGCTTCTGTTTCAACAGCAGCGACATCTTCTGCACATGGTCGAAGAAGCCGGGCTTCAGCATCACATCGAGCACGGCGTTGGCGGATGCAATCGCCAGCGGATTGCCGCCGAAGGTCGAGCCGTGCGAGCCCGGGGTCATGCCGCTTGCCGCCTCGGCGGTAGCCAGCACCGCGCCGATCGGAAAACCGCCGCCAAGCGCCTTGGCCAGGGTCACGATGTCCGGCACCACGCCATCCTGCCAGTGCGCGAACAGCGTGCCGGTGCGGCCCATGCCGCACTGGATCTCGTCCAGCACCAGCAGCGCATCGAAGCGGTCGCACAGCGCGCGCACCGCCTGCAGGTAGCCGGGCGCGGCCGGCAGCACGCCGCCCTCGCCCTGCACCGGCTCCAGCATCACCGCGGCCACGTCGCCGCCGGCAAAGGCCTCCTCCAGCTGCGCGATGTCGCTGAAATCGACGTGGCGGAAGCCCCCCGGCAGCGGCTCGAAGCCCTGTTGGTACTTCGGCTGCGCGGTGGCGGTGACGGCGGCCAGGGTGCGGCCGTGGAAGCTGCCGCGGCAGGTGACGATCACCCGCTGCTGCGGCGGGCGACCGGCATTGGCGGCCCATTTGCGCACCAGCTTGATCGCGGCCTCGTTGGCCTCCGCGCCGGAATTGCACAGGAACGCGCGCTCGGCGAAGCGGGAGGCGGCCACCAGCTCCTGCGCCAGCCGCAGCGGCGGCTCGCTGACGAACACGTTGCTGGTGTGCCACAGGCGGCCGGCCTGCTCCACCAGCGCGGCGGTCAGTTCCGGGTCGCAATGGCCGAGGCTGCACACCGCGATGCCGGCGGCGAAGTCCACGTAGTCGCGGCCCGCGCTGTCCCAAAGGCGCGACCCGCGGCCGCGCGCGAGGACCATCTGCCGCGGCTGGTACACCGGCAGCAACACCTGCTGCCCGAGTGCGAGCAGCTCGCCCGCGGAAGAGTCTGCCTGCATCTCACCAGACTCCCGTGTTCGGCATCGAGGCCCAGGGCTCCTGCGGCGGCAGGTGGCCGTCCTGCAGCAGTTCCACCGAGATCAGGTCGGGCGAACGCACGAACGCCATGTGGCCGTCGCGCGGCGGGCGATTGATGGTGTAGCCCATGTCCTGCAGGCGCTGGCAGGTGGCGTAGATGTCCTCGACCCGGAACGCGAGGTGGCCGAAGTTGCGGGCGCTGCCGTAGCCCTCGTCCGAGCCCCAGTTGTAGGTCAGCTCGATCTCGGCCTCCGGGCTGTCGGGCGCGGCCAGGAACACCAGGGTGAACTTGCCCTGCGGGTTCTCCATCCGGCGCACCTCGCGCAGGCCCAGGCCATCGCAGTAGAAGCGCAGCGAGGCGTCGATGTCGCGCACGCGCACCATCGTGTGCAGGTATTTCATGCGGGATCTCCGTGGGGGGAATGCCCGCCATGATCCCACGAAGCCGCGCTCAGGGCTCGACGTAGAGATCCGGCAGCAGCGGCAGGGACGGGTCCACCGCGTAGCCGGAGAAGTCGGCGACGCCGGCCTCGCGCAGCACGTCCTCGTCGATCAGGAAGCGCCCGCTGAAGCCGGCGGCCGGGCGCACCAGCACCGCGTGCGCGGCGTCGGCCATGATCGCCGGGGAACGGCCGTTGCCGGCCTGCACGCCCGGGATCATGTTCAGCGCATCGGTGGCGATAAGGGTGCGCGGCCACAGCGCGTTCACTGCCAGCCCGCGCGGCCCGAACTCGGCGGCCAGGCCCAGGGTGACGAAGCTCATCCCCATCTTGGCCAGGGTGTAGGCAGTGTGCGGGCCCCACCACTTCGGGTCCAGCGAGGGCGGCGGGCACAGGGTGAGGATGTGCGGGTTCGGTGCGTTCAACAGATGCGGCAGGCAGGCCTGCGCGCACACGAAGCTGCCGCGGCTGTTGACCTGCTGCATCAGGTCGAAGCGCTTCATCGGCGTGGCGGCCAGCAGCGCGGGGATGGTGCGGGAGGTGGCAAACATGTCGCCTGCCACGTCCAGCACCACCGCATCCACCTCCCCGCTGCCGCGCAGCGCCGCCGCCAGCGCGCCATCCAGCGCCAGCCACTGCAGCTGCCCGCGCCGCGTCTGCTGCCGCGCCACCGCGGCGA
>JBKBXH010000300.1:0-2199 GCA_046313655.1 Thermomonas sp.
CCCCCGGCCTGGGCCGGGGCGTTTCGTGTTGCTTGGCGACGGCCGCCTCCGGCCCGGTGTGGGCCGCCCGGCGCGGGGCGCGCCTGCGCCCGCGCCGCGCGCAGGGCGTCGAGCTTCTCCTTGAGCTTGCCTTCCATGCCACGGCCGACCGGGTCGTAGTACACGCGCTCGCCCATCGCGTCCGGGAATCCGGTCTGGTCCAGCGCGATCCCGCCTTCCACGTCGTGGTCGTACTGGTAGCCGCGGCCGTGGCCCAGCGCCTGCATCAGGCCGGTCGGGGCGTTGCGGATATGCAGCGGCACCGGCTGGCTGCCGTGCGCCTCGACATCGGCGCGGGCCGATTTCCACGCCGTGTAGGCGGCGTTCGACTTGGCGGTGCTGGCCAGGTACAGGGTGAGTTGCGCCAGCGCCAGTTCGCCTTCCGGCGAGCCCAGGCGGTCGTAGGCGTCCCAGGCGTCGATCGCCATCTGCAGCGCGCGCGGGTCGGCCAGGCCGATGTCCTCCACCGCCATCCGCGCAAGGCGCCGCGCCAGATAGGCCGGGTCCGCGCCGCCGTCCAGCATTCGCGCCAGCCAGTACAGCGCGGCGTCGGGGTTGGAGCTGCGCACGCATTTGTGCAGCGCCGAGATCTGGTCGTAGAACGCGTCGCCGCCCTTGTCGAAGCGGCGGGTGCGGTCGGCCAGCACCTGCTGCAGGGTGGCGGTGTCGATCCGGCCGCCCTCGCCCACGGCGATGTCGGCGGCGATCTCCAGCAGGGTCAGCGCGCGCCGCACGTCGCCATCGGCGGCCAGCGCGATCTGCGCCAGCCCGTCCTCCTCCACCTGAAGGCCCAGCCCGCCGAGCCCGCGTTCGGTATCGGCCAGCGCGCGCTCCAGCGCGGCACGGATGTCCTCCGCGGCGACCGCCTCCAGCACGTGCACCCGGCAGCGCGAGAGAAGCGCCGAGTTCAGCTCGAACGAGGGGTTCTCGGTGGTGGCACCGACGAACACGATGGTGCCGCGCTCGATGTGCGGCAGGAACGCATCCTGCTGCGCCTTGTTGAAGCGGTGCACCTCGTCCACGAACAGCAGGGTGCGCTCGCCCGCGTCAAACCGCACCTGCGCCCGCGCCAGCACCTCGCGCACCTGCGGCAGGCCGGCGAGCACCGCCGAGATCGCTTCGAAATGCGCCTGCGCGTGGCGCGCCAGCAGCAGGGCCAGGGTGGTCTTGCCGCAGCCGGGCGGCCCCCACAGAATCATCGAGTGCACCCGCCCCGCGGCAAGCGCGCGACGCAGCGCGGAGCCTTCCGCCAGCAGCCGGCGCTGGCCCACCATTTCATCCAGCGTGCGCGGGCGCATGCGCTCGGCCAGCGGCCGCAACGCGTCGCCGCCGTGGCCAAGCAAATCCGGTGCAGTGGACGGTGGGCGCGCGGCGGGCATGTGTGGATTCTAAAGCGCTCTGCGCCCCATTCCCGCCTTCGCGGGCATCGGGCCTAGCCGCCGATCACGTCCACGCCCTTGGGCGGCACGAACTTGAACGCGTCCGCGGCGAACGCCGGATTGCGGGTCCAGCCGGAGAACGCGATCACGGTGCGCTGGTCGAGCGCATCGGTGTAGTCCAGCCGCGCCAGCTGGCCCTGGGCGAAGCCCAGCCGCGCCGACTTGAACGCGGCATCGGCGCGGCGCGGGGTGATCTCCAGCCAGTCCACGCCGTCGCTGTTGCCGGCCTCGCGCACCACGAAGTCGCGCTCCAGCCGCGCCGGAGTGAGCAGCAGCGCCAGCGGGCTGCTGGCCTCCTCCACGCCCTGCGCGCGCTTGCTGACCTGGTTGAGGTCGGGCTCGTACACCCAGACGGTCTTGCCGTCGGCCAGCACCAGCTGCTGGTAGGGCTTGGTGTATTCCCAGCGCAGGCGGTCCGGGGTCGCCACCGCCACCCGCCCGCTGTTGGCCTCCTTCTGGCGGCCACGGGCATCGAACACCTGCTGGGTGAACTGCCCGTCCAACCCCTTCAGGCCGCGGGTGAAGGTCTCCAGCGCGTCGCGCGCGCCGGCATGGGCCAGGCTGGCGGCGGCCAGCAGCAGGTTGCTGCCCATGAGAGCAGCCTTCACCGTGTATGGCACCGGCTCGAAGCCGCACGTGGCATTGTAGTTCATGGCCGGGGCCCCCTCGCCGCAAGAGTGCAAGCTGAGCACAACTTCCGTTCAACGGCGAAGCCAAGGCG